>DATAJP010000003.1:608333-912500 GCA_036262055.1 Ignavibacteria bacterium | reverse complement strand
TGCAGGCGCAGGACAATTGCGAAGGCTCGCTCTTAGTACGAGAGGACCGGAGTGAACTGACCAATGGTGTACCAGTTGTCACGTCAGTGGCACCGCTGGGTAGCTATGTCGGGTTGAGATAAGTGCTGAAAGCATCTAAGCACGAAACTCGCTTCAAGATTAATTGTCCCTTCCCTTGTGGAAATAAGAGTCCAGAAAGATTATCTGGTTGATAGGCTGCAGGTATAAGCTCAGTAATGAGTTCAGCCGAGCAGTACTAATAACTCGAACGACTTGCCTTTTTCTTTTTCGTTATTGACAGCTTAAGTTTTTACAGATATGAGCTATCAATTATTTACTTGTTATAAGGTTACGATGAATATATTCCTAGCACTATTAAATTGATAAGTCCCAATTTTACTTGCAAAAGTAAAATGGGATACTGTCAGTTGAAAAAGTTTAATGAAGTTAAAAAACCAATCAATTTAATAAGTGTTCTGGTGATTAAATGTAAGGGAAACACCTCTTCCCATTCCGAACAGAGCCGTTAAGCCTTACATCCCTGATGGTACTACGTGGGCAACTGCGTGGGAGAGTAGGATTCGCCAGGCTTTTTTAAAAAACCCGTTTTGAGCAATCAGAACGGGTTTTTTGTTTTATGCTTTTCCTTTCCTCGTGATTTTTGAATTTTTTTCCGCTACTTTAAGTTCTTGTATTTTATGAGTACCCTAACCTAATTAAAAACAAACTACTTACCCTCAATGAAAAACTTCATTAAGATTAATTTTATTAAAATTTTATTACCTCTTTTTTTGATTCTTGTGTTTGTTGTTTTTGTTTCGATTAACAAAAGTAACGATGGAATCAGCTTCAAACCAACTTCCGTTTCAGCTTCAGTTACTTCTTCAACATCAACTTTATGGAGCGATGTAACTGAGAATGATTTTTCTCTAAAAGGTGAAAGAAGAATCATACCAAATTCATACAGAACTGTTAAGGCAGACATAAATTCTTTGGAAAATGTTTTGAGAAATGCTCCAAAAGAAAGAACATCAGCAGCACAAAACTCTCCGCTCATTATTGAGCTTCCTTTGCCATCAGGCGAGATGAAAAGATTTTCGGTTACGGAATATTCAATGATGGAGCCGGGTCTTGCAGCGCAATTTCCTGAAATAAAAACATTTAACGTCAAAGGCATTGATGACCCTTATGCAACCGGAAAGCTTGATATTACTCCGCAAGGATTTCATGCAATGGTGCGTTCTCCATTCGGTGATTTTTATATTGACCCTTACACCACAAACGAAAGAGAAATATATATCAGTTATTTTACAAAAGAGTCTAGGTCAAGCGAATTATTCGAATGCGGTGTTACCGAACATTCTACTGTTGCACCGGATTTTTCAGGCATCATAAGCAGCGGACCTGAACTGCGCACATACCGTCTTGCAAATGCATGCACGGGTGAGTATGCAGCATTCCACGGTGGAACAGTTCCGCTTGCCCAAGCAGCAATCGTAACTGCAATTAATCGTGTGAACGGTGTTTATGAAATAGATTTTGCCGTAAGAATGGTTTTGATTGCAAACAATACTTCAATAGTTTATACCAATGCAAGTACCGACCCATATACAAACAATAATGGCTCAACAATGCTTGGACAAAATCAAACTACATGTGATAATGTTATCGGATCAGCTAATTATGATTTCGGACATGTATTCAGCACAGGCGGCGGCGGTATTGCCGGCTTGAGGGTTATTTGTGTTGGCGGACAGAAAGCACGCGGAGTTACCGGCTTAGGCGCGCCAATCGGCGACCCATTCTATATTGATTATGTTGCTCATGAAATGGGACATCAGTTCGGCGGTAACCATACTTTTAACAGCACACAAAGTTCATGCAGCGGTAACAGAAATGCATCAACTGCATGGGAACCGGGAAGCGCATCAACAATTATGGGTTATGCAGGAATCTGCGGTGCATCAAATTTACAAAGCAATAGTGATCCTTATTTTCATACGGGAAGTTTTACTGAAATTGCAATATATACTCAGCTTCAGGGCGGAAATAGTTGTGCGGCAATAACAAATACCGGAAATACTCCACCTGTTATTACAATTCCGACAGGCGGTTGGACAATTCCGATTAGCACTCCATTTCAATTAACAGGTTCGGCAACAGATGCACAAACACCGAATACACTTACTTATTGCTGGGAGGAATTTGATTTGGGACCGGCAGGAACGCCTAATAGTCCATCAGGTAATGCACCGATATTCAGGTCATTTAATCCTGATACTGCGCGGACCAGATATTTTCCAAAAATGTCAAACATAGTAAACGGAACTCAGACAATTGGCGAGCTTTTGCCGACTTATTCAAGAACATTGACTTTCCGTCTGACTGTAAGAGATAATGCTGTTGCAGGCGGTGGGGTTGATTATTCCGAGCTTGCGTTCAGCGTTTCCAATGCAGCAGGACCTTTTACTATTACTTCACCCAATACTGCTTTAGTATGGAATCCGATAACACCATTCCCTGTATTATGGAATGTTGCGAATACAAATATTGCTCCGGTTAATTGCCAGAATGTTAATATACTGCTTTCAACAGACGGCGGATTTACTTATCCGACAACACTTGTTTCAAATACACCTAATGATGGAAGCCAGATTGTAAATCTTCCGATAATAAATACCACTACGGCACGCATAAAAGTTGAAGCTGCAGATAATATCTTTTTTGATATTTCAAATGCTAACTTTACTTTAACTAATCTCGTGACAGTTGGAAATAACGGAAGCGAAATTCCAAATGAATATTCTTTAATGCAAAATTATCCGAATCCGTTTAATCCGGCAACTTCGATTAAATTCGGATTACCAATGAGTTCAATGGTGAGTTTAAAAATTTACAACTCTGCAGGTCAGGTTGTTAAGACATTAGTTTCATCTGAATTGACTGCAGGGTATTATGATGTAAGTTTTGAAGCATCAAATCTTGCAAGCGGAGTTTACTTCTATGAGTTAAGAGCAGGAAATTTTGTTGAAACCAAAAGAATGGTGTTAGTAAAATAATTTTTTAAAATTGTTTAAACTAAAAAGCCATCTTGAATCATCAAGATGGCTTTTTTTTACAACTAAATATTTAAGTTCCTATTTAATCAATAACATCTTCTTTGTCTCGGTAAAGTTATGTCCTTCGAGGCGGTAGAAATATGTTCCGCTTGATAAACTGCTTGCGTTAAATTCTACAAGATAACTTCCCGGATTTTTTACTTCATTAACAAGTGTCTGAATTAATCTTCCCGTTATGTCAAAGATTTTCAACTGTACTAATCCTGAAACAGGAACTGAATAGTTTATCCTTGTTGTCGGGTTAAACGGGTTCGGATAATTTTGTCCGAGTTTGAACGAAGAAGGAATGATCGAACTTACAGGGTCATTACCGACAAGCGAGCAATCAACTGAATCCGTCAGGACGAACATTCTTGTTGTCTGAACGGTTGAAGGCCAGAAGCCGCCCGGTATGTAAACTCTTGCTTTATTATTCACAATAGCCGAAGAAATGACTCCCCAATAATTAGATGCTGAGTTTGAACCTCTGCCAGAGAGCATTTGCGGAAGCCAGGTTGAATCTGTAATATTCCAGATATAAATTGAATCCTGAGCCGCAGCTCCCGGTGTAGTCTCACCTGAAACAAAATAAAATCTATTATTAATTGCAGTTCCACCGGGACGGGAATTTCCTGTTCCACGGACAGGAACATCGGTTTTCTGGCTCCATGTGATTGATTCCGGAGTTGCTCCTATTGTTCCTACCCAGAAATCTTTTCTGAATGTTCCTGAATAACCTGCCGCTACAAATAATTTATTTCCTTCAATGCCGCCTGCAAAACTTCTTCTGCCGTTGGTAGCGGGAATAGAATCGGTTGCGCGTGACCAGCTGTCTGAACCGGGTCTGTAAATCTGGATACCACGATAATAAGTTGACCATCCGCCCATCATGCAGAATATAACGCTATCTCCCCAGCATTCAGCAACGTTTCCTGTAACGGGAGTAGGAATGTTTGCAACTGTTGTCCAACCTGCAGCAGGTGTATATTTATATGTAACATTATTTGCTGCACCTGTCATTGTTGCAGCTCCGCCGCCTATATAGTAAAGTGCATTTCCGCATTTAACCATATCACCTGCAACTTTTGGTCCGGGTAAGTCTCTTCCTGCGCTCCATGTTCCGGAAGTTATTGAATATCTTGTAACCGTTGTGCTTGCATTTGGATTCGTTCCGGCGCCTGTAATTATTGAACCGCCTGCAATATAAAGTGTATCTCCTAAAATTGCAGAAGCATGACCACCCAGTGCTCCTCCTGAGTATTGCGGAATCAATCCGAAGTCACAGACTTTTGTAGGGTTGATAACCGTCGGCGCAGGATTAAGCTCAACGTTCCATGTCGCAGCAATTTCTGAAGCACTTACAGCTCTGCTGTAAAATCTGAACTCATCAATTAACGCGCCTACAGGTATGCTTGCTGCAGTTCCGTAGCTTCCGACCTTGAACGGAACAATAGCGTTAAGGTTTAAAGGACTTTGAGCAACAGCCGATTGAAATACACCGTTCACATAAGTTCTGACTTCAGGAACAGTATTATCATAAACGAAGTGAATTACGTTAGGTCCCGGTAATACTCCGGTCACGTTCACATTTGTAAAATTATTTGCACGTAATGTAATATTTCCGGCGCCTGCAGCTCCGTTTGTAAAGCATCGGAAGCTGGTAGTAATATCATTTCCGAAAAGATAAACTGTTGTGGTCGGCATATTGCTTAACCAAAGTGAAATTGTCCAGCTTGAAGTACCTAAATTCATATTCCATCCGGAATTAACGTAGGTATTTGAACCTGTACCGCCGTTTCCAACTAAAGCATTTCCGAATTGACCACCGGGTCCCATTGTGTTGTTAACCAACTGTGCATCAGGAGTGCCCTGACCGGGTATAGCTAAATTCGGTGTAGTAGTTGTTCCTGTATTAAACTTGTAATAAAGTATTTCAGGAACGGTTTGTGAAAAAGAAGTTGAATTAAAAACAAAAACTAAGGAAAGGATTAAAAAGAATTTTACTAATTGCATTTTACCCCCTGGGTTAATTTTTTAAGAATCTATAAAGATAGACAATATCATAAAAAAATACAAAGCAACATATCGGCTTTCTAACCGGATCGATTATTATTTACAATTTTGTATTTACATAAAAACACCTGATTTTACACTGAATTAAAAAGGTATATTAGGTATATTTAATGTCTGCCCCCGTAGCTCAGGTGGATAGAGCAGCAGTTTCCTAAACTGCGTGTCGGATGTTCGAGTCATCCCGGGGGCACAGAGCTTTTTTAAAAGATTTTTGAACAATATGAACAAAATTGCACTTATAACAGGCGGTGTAAGGCGTTTGGGGAAAGATATTTCAATTTCTTTATCCGAAATTGGTTATGATTTAATTGTTACCTATAATAAATCAAGCAAAGCTGATATTGATAGTTTTAAAAAAGCTGTTAAAACTAAAGTTGATTTAGTTAAATCCGATGTTTCTAAAGTTTCTGATATTAAAAAGCTATTTAAGCATATAAATAAAAATTATAAGAGCTTGAACCTTCTCGTTAACAACGCAGGAATATTCAGGCACTATGATTTTTTTGAAATAACGGAAAAAGATTTTGATGATTTTATTAATACAAATCTTAAAGGAACATTTTTTTGTGCGCAATTTGGAGCCGAATTTATGCTAAAAACAAAATCGGAAAATCCGCAGATTATTAATCTTGCTTCGCTCGGAGGCATTCAGAACTGGACGGGGTATATTCCTTATTCAGTTTCAAAAGCGGGAGTTATAAAATTGACTCAACAGCTTGCAAAACGTCTTGCGCCGGATATATTAGTAAACTCGATTTCACCGGGAACAATTGTGATTGAAAATGATAAAAATGAAACAGTGAATTTTAATGAAATGAAAAAATATCCGGTTAAAAAATTCGGAGAGGCGCGTGATATAACTTCTTTAATAAATTTTTTAGCGACTGAAAATAAATTCATAACCGGACATAATTTCATTGTTGACGGAGGAAAAACATTATAAAGCTTATGAGAAACGAGAAAAATACAAATAATCCCAAAGACATGAAAAGTGAGATAAAGAACGATATGAAGAAAAATAATTTGATAAAAGCTGACAAGAAACCTAAGCAGCAGAAAAAAGAAGAAGTTATAAAAAAATTAGCTAAAGCACCCAAAGCTTATGCAAATGAAAAATTCATTGCATCACCATCTGCAAGGATTCTGAGAATACTTGCAGAGTATATCGAACCTCATGAACGGTTCCGAAAGTATAACATCAGGCACACAATTGTTTTCTTTGGTTCAGCAAGGATTAAATCAAGAAAGGAAATAACAGATAAACTCGCAAGTCTTAATAATGAAATTAAGTCCGTAAAAGGAAGCGACAGGACACGCATTCAGCAGGATATTTTGAAAGCTGAAGTCGAATATGAAATGTCAAAGTACTATGAAGATACTGTCGAGCTTGCATATTTACTTACCAACTGGGCGAAAAGCCTGAAGAAGCCGAACAAGTTTGTCGTTTGTTCAGGCGGAGGACCGGGAATTATGGAAGCCGCAAATCTTGGCGCTGCAAAGGCGAAGGGCTTTTCAATGGGACTGAATATTTCGCTTCCGTTTGAACAGTATCCCAATCCGAACATTTCCCCTGAATTGAATTTTGAGTTTCATTATTTTTTTATGCGAAAATTCTGGTTTGCATATCTGGCAAAAGCGCTTGTTATAATGCCGGGTGGTTTCGGAACTATGGATGAGCTTTTTGAAACACTCACGCTTGTGCAGACAAATAAGCTTCACAAAAAAATGACAATTGTTGTTTACGGCACAAAATTTTGGGAGCACATAATTCAGGTTGATGAGCTTGTAAAATACGGAATGATAGATAAGGAAGATTTAAAGCTCATGAAATTTGTTGACACACCCCAGGAGGCATTTGAGTATCTTACCCGGGAGCTTACAAAAAATTATGTAGTAAAATAAATAAAGAAAGAAGTCATTCCTGCGCAGGCAGGAATCCCATTACGTTTTAAGAATATGATTTTAAGCATGACAGGCTTCGGCAAAGCCGAAGAAAAATTAGGAACATCGGTTTATTCGGTTGAGATTAGGTCTGTGAATAACAGATTTCTTGAATTGTTTTTTAAATACCCTAAATATCTTTCATCGAAAGATTTTGAGTTGAAAGAAGTTGTAAAGAAAAAAATCACAAGAGGAAAGCTGAATATTAATTTAACAATCAACGCTGAGACCGAAAACGACCCGCATCTGAAATTCAACGATGAGTCAGTTAAAAACTATTTTCAGTTTCTAAAAAATCTTAAAAAAACTTTAGGGCTTAAGGAAAAAATTAAATTAGAGCACATTCTTCATTTTACGGATATAATGGGTCTTGAGGAAGAATATACGCTTCAGGAAGATGAGTTTAAGTTTATTCTGGATTTGCTTAATAAGGCTCTCGATGATATTCTTACAATGAAAAAGAAAGAGGGCGATTACATAAAAAATGATTTTTTTAAGCGTCTTGAGTTCATAGAAAATGAAGCTGAAGAAATAAAAAATCTTTCTAAGCAGAATATTGACGAAGAGAAAGAAAAGATTCTCAAAAAAGTGATTTCGATTTTAAATGATAATACTCTTGTAAGTGAAAAACGCATTGAGATGGAAATTGTAATGCTTGCTGATAAGCTTGATATAACCGAAGAATGCATTCGTCTCGAAAGTCATATAAAATATTTCAGAGAATATTGTGATTCTCAAGAGCTTGCAGGGAGAAGACTGAACTTTTTATTGCAGGAAATGAACCGTGAGATAAATACGATGGGCTCTAAATCGCTTGATGCTTCAATATCGCAAAAAATTTCAGTAATGAAAGAGGAGCTCGAGAAAATCCGCGAACAGCTTCAAAATGTTGAATAAACCATTAATAACTATAATTTGAAAAGATGTTATATGTAATATCTGCTCCTTCCGGCGCAGGCAAAACAACAATTACAAAAGAAATTTTAAAAAATAATCCGGACATTCAATTCTCGATTTCTGCGACGACCAGAGAAAAAAGGGAGAACGAAGTTGACGGACGGGATTATTATTTTTTATCAAAAGAAGATTTTGAAAATAAAATTAAGAACAACGAGCTTATTGAATACGAAAAGCTTTACAATAATTGTTATTACGGAACTTTGAAATCGGTTGTTGATAAATCCATTGCAGAAAATAAAGATATCATTTTTGATATCGATGTTAACGGCGCGCTGAATCTGAAAAAATTTTATAATGATAAAGCAGTAACGATTTTCATAAAACCGCCGGATCTGGGTACTCTCAAACAAAGATTAACTGACCGAAAGACTGAAAGTTCATTGCAAATTGAAGAAAGATTGAAACGGGTTGATATGGAAATGTCAAAAACGGACAAATTTGATTATATCATTGTAAATAAAGAACTTAATGATGCTGTTCATCAGGTTCAGGCGATTATAAATAATTGTAAAAATAGATAATTATCCATAAAAATTGCTTTTGAATTTCTCATAAAAAAAAGTTAATTTTATAATTCACAGAACGAAATCTAAATATATTTATGTCAATACAAACATTAGACCTTAATAAATTCGAGAAAGACGTTGATAACGTTTATGAAGGTGTTGTCATTGTTTCTAAAAGAGCAAGACAAATCAATGATGAAATTAAGATGGAGCAAAACCAGCGTCTTGAACCAATAATTGCAAAAGAAACTGAAGACGATACAATTATGAATCAGGATAAGATGAACATTTCTCTTGAGTTTGAAAAAAGAGAAAAGCCGACACAGGAAGCAGCTGATGAGTTTATGAATGAAGAGTTGAATTTCAGATACAGAGACGAGTAATTCCGCAAATGCGGTTTTTAAATCTTAACAGGGACGTAAGTCCCTTTTTTATTTGTAAAAATTTTTATTGTATTGTGTTGTAATGAAGAATAAAAAAATTCTTATAGGAATATCAGGCGGAATAGCTGCATATAAAACCTGCGAGCTTGTCCGCTTATTCATAAAAGCCGGTGCTGAAGTCAGAGTAATAATGACGCCGTCTGCAACAAAGTTTGTTTCTCCTTATACGCTTTCAGTGCTTTCCAAAAATGAAGTTCTCATAAATTTATTTCCCGAAACGGAAGACTTTTCTAAAGTCGAAAAAGTCGATACAAAAACTTCTCACGTGAATTATGGTCTATGGGCTGATTTATTCATCATCGCTCCTGCAACATGCAATACAATCGGGAAAATTGTTACAGGCATAAGTGACAATTTATTGCTTACGACTGTTTTATCTTCACGCTGCCCTATAATGATTGCACCTTCTATGGATGACGATATGTTCAAACATCAGGTCATTCAGAAAAATATTTCAAAGCTTAAAGAGCTTGGTTACAAAGTATTACAGCCTGAGCAAGGCGAGCTTGCAAGCGGTCTTTACGGCTACGGCAGAATGCCCGAACCGCAGACAATTTTCGACGAAGCGCAGAATTTTCTCTCAAAAAAAAAAGACTTAACCGGTAAAAAAGTTCTGGTAACTGCCGGTCCGACTGTCGAGTACATCGATGCCGTCCGTTATATAACAAATCCCTCTACAGGCAAGATGGGCTTCGAAATTGCCCGAGCGGCGCAGGAACGCGGCGCTGAGGTAACGCTCATAACAGGTCCGGTTAGCTTAAATTCTCCCGAAAATATTAAAAGAATTGACGTTAAGTCTGCAGATGAAATGTTCAATGCGGTAAAATCTAATTTTAAAAAAATAGATTATGTCATAATGAGCGCGGCTGTTGAAGATTTAAAGCCTGTTGCATCAATAAATAAAAAACTCAAAAAAGAAAATTTGGATAAAAAGTTTTCGTTTGAATTTGAAAAATCGGTTGATATATTGAAGTATCTGGGAGAACATAAAAACGGATATAAGCTTGTCGGGTTTGCTCTTGAGACCGACAACGAGTTAAAAAACGCGAAAGAAAAATTAACAAAAAAGAATTTAGATTTCATAGTTTTAAATAACCCGAATGAAAAAGGCGCGGGATTCGGTCACGATACCAACAAAGTAAAGCTAATCGATAAAAAATCCGTTACAGACATTCCTTTGAGTTCAAAATATGAAGTTGCTAATAAAATACTTGATAAACTTTTGAAAAAATGAGTGAGACTAACGATATTTTAAACAAGATCGAAAATTATTTTAATTACATTAAAGATAAAAATTTATTAATATTTAGTAAGGAAGTTGAGAGTTACGAAAAGTTTTTAAATTCTAAATTCGAATACACTCCTCAATACACTCAAAACGATGAAACTTCACAAGAAAAGATGTCGGATGTAATTAGCGAAAAGCAAAGTGATTTTTCAAATATTCGAGTTTGTGATGAAGATTGGAAAAATGCAAAAACTTTAGATGAGCTTAAGGAAAAGATTGAGGAATGCAAAAAATGCGATTTATGGAAAACAAGAACTAACTTTGTTTTCGGGACAGGAAATCCAAAAGCAAAAGTTGTAGTAGTCGGCGAAGCACCAGGTGCGGAAGAGGATAAGCAGGGAAAACCTTTTGTCGGCAGAGCGGGACAGCTTCTCACTCAGATTTTGGCATCGGTTGGTTTTGACAGGGAAGAGGTTTTTATATGTAATGTTTTGAAATCACGACCGCCTGAAAACAGAAACCCGCTGCCTGAGGAAATAAAAGCTTGCGAGCCGTATCTGATTAAGCAACTCGATATAATAAAACCAAAACTGATTTTATGCGTCGGTACATTTGCTGCACAAACTTTATTAAAAACAAAAGATTCACTCGGGAAAATGCGAGGTTCATTTCATACATATAACGGCATTCCATTGCTCGTTACGTTTCATCCTGCAGCATTGCTGCGAAATCCGAATTGGAAAAGACCGACATGGGAAGACGTTCAGCTTTTCAAAAAGGAATATGATAAAATAATGGCTAACTGAATTTATGAAAAAGAAATACATGAAGAATGGATTCAATGAAATAAACGAATTCAATGAAATTGAATTCCGGGAGAAGCACGGCAAAGGGGCTCCGAATTCCGTAGAGCTTGAGCATAGAATTTTAGGTGCTGTTATGATTGATGACCAGATTTTTGGCGAACTTAGCCAGATTCTTGAAGCAAGACATTTCTTCAATAAAAAGAATGGACTCATTTTTCAGGCAATGCTTAATCTTGACAGCCGTAAAGAGCCAATGGATATTAATACGATTAAGGAAGAACTTAAACGCATTGATAAAAATGATTCTGTTGATGTTGAATATTTAATTGACCTTACTGAAATTACTTCAACATCTGCAAATGCTTTACAGCACGCTCAGTATGTTCTCGAAAAATTTCTTTTGAGAAGCTTGATTCATACCGCATCAGGTATAATTGAGAAATGTCTCGACCCGACAGTTAATACATTTACGGTTCTCGATGAAGCTGACCAGCAGTTTCTCGATGTTTCCGCAACACTTAATAAGAAAAAAGTTATTTTAGTAAAAGATGAGCTCAGCAGTATCATTGCAGAGCTTGCCGACAGACGTGCAAATAAAACAGTAACAGGAGTGCCGACAGGGTATCACAAGCTTGATGAGACGCTTGGCGGCTTTCAAAAATCCGAATTAATCATTATTGCGGGACGACCTTCACACGGTAAAACAGCACTTTCAATAAACATCGCGCGCAATGCGGCAGTAGAACACAAAAGGAAAGTAGCAATTTTTTCTCTTGAGATGTCATTCAGGGAGTTAATGTACAGATTGCTTGCATCGGAAGCCCGCATCAACGGAAAAAATTTAAAACTCGGAAAATCTTCGCAGGAAGACTGGCGCAAGCTTCAGAATTATTTTTCGAATTTAAATACTGATATATTTATTGATGACACAAGCTTGATGTCGATTACAGACATCCGGGCAAAAGCGCGCCGTCTTAAAAAAGAGCAGGACATTGAACTTCTTGTTGTTGATTATTTACAGCTTGTCCGCGGACCATCGGATGTTGAAAGACGCGAACTCGAAGTCGGTTATGTTTCGCGCGGATTAAAAGCACTTGCGAAGGAGCTTGATATTCCTGTTGTTGCATGCGCGCAGCTTAACCGTTCCATTGAACAGCGCGGAAAAGAAAAAACTCCGCAGCTTTCCGATTTGAGGGAGTCGGGTTCTATCGAGCAGGATGCTGACGTTGTTATGTTTGTTAACAGACCTTATATGAATTTAATAGGTCAGTTGGATTTTACAGCAAAGGAAGATTTGGAAAAATTCCACAGAGCTGAAATTATCATTGGAAAAAACAGAAACGGTCCTGTTGATAGTTTAAGATTGGTATTCTTGCCTGAGTTTGCGAGATTTGAAAATCCTGTTATGCGGGAACCGCTTGAAGTGAATATTCCTGTGCCTGATGCAGACGACGAAGCACCGTTTTAAAGTTCCAATCTGTACCAAGTCCATTCATTCATTGGCTTTGCGCCAAGCTTGTTATAAAATTCAATTGCATTGACGTTCCAGTTCAGCACGCACCACTCCATTCTTCCGCATTTATTTTTTTTGGCAATATCTTTCAATTCTTTTAAAAATAATTTTCCGATTCCTTCACTTCGGTATTTTTCAGTTACAAAAATATCTTCGAGATATAAAGTTTTTAAAGCTTTAAAAGAAGAAAAAGTAAAAAAATAAAATGCATATCCTAATATTCCGCCTTTTTTATCTGCCACTAAAATTTCAAAAGAAGGATTTAAGCTGAAAGCTTCTTTTATAAGACGTTTCCGGGCTTCTTCATTTGGCGGTTCAAGCTTTTCAAATTCAGCAAGCTCTATTATAAGTTTGATAATATTTGCCTTATCATGCGGTTCGGCGCGTCTTATTTTAACATCTTTTAAAGCTGTTTTGGTCATTTATTTTGATTTTGTATTTTATTTTATCTTATAACAAAATAATATATTTCTTATTTTTATTAAATTTTTAAATTAATATTTATGTCTAAGAAATTCTTTCTTTTAACAGCACTTCTTTTGGGATTTGTTTTGCTGAATTCCTTCCGGTTATTGCCTCAAAGTAATTTATATGATGATTATGAAGATATGAAGTGCAAAAAAATTCTCGCAAAATTGGATATGAGTTTAAAAACTCAGCCCATTGATGCTGTGATTGCTGAAGTCGGAAAAGTTTTTTTAGGAACTGAGTATGTAGCAGGAACTCTTGATAAAAATAACAAAGAAAATTTGGTTGTGTATGTTACAGGGCTTGACTGCGTAACGTTTGTCGAAAATGCACTTGTGATGTCACGAATGATAAAAAAAGGGCAATCAAGCTTTGAGGATTACAAAAAAGAACTTGAATATATTCGTTACAGGAATGGTGTAATGGACGGTTATCCATCTCGACTTCATTATTTTACCGACTGGATTTATGACAACCAGCAAAAAGGAGTTGTGAAAGACATCACTCAGGAAATCGGGGGTGTTCCTTATAAAAAGAACATTGATTTTATGACTACTCACGTTGGTTCATATAAACAACTCGAAAATAACCCTGAAGCTGTTCAGCAGATGCAAATATTTGAGAATTTAATGAATGCAAGAGACCTGTATTATATTCCAAAAGGTGAAGTCGATAATTATTATGATAAGCTGCAAACAGGTGACATCATTGCAACGACAACTGATATCGGCGGACTTGATGTAACTCATACGGGTTTCATTTACAAAGATGAAAACGGCAGGACAAAATTTATGCACGCGAACATTAAAACAAAAGAAGTTATGATTACCGATGTTGAATTAAAAGAATATCTTGCGGGCAATAAAAAGCAAACAGGGATTATTGTTGCTCGTCCTCTTGAAGTGAATTAATAAATTCTCTCTGTGAGAAGTCATTCCCGTGAAAACGGGAATCCCATTCGTGTTAATATTGATGACTACTGACGTTGTTCTTAATTATATTTTAATTTGTGTTCTTTGTTATCTGATTGGCGCAATCCCGTTTGCGCACATTCTTGTTAAAAAAAAACATAAGCTCATTATAGCTGAACTTGGCAGCGGAAATGTCGGTGCAATGAATACGTTTGAAGTTACTAAATCCAAAGCAACCGGAATAAGTGTTTTTTTGTTAGATTTTCTTAAGGGGTGTATTCCTACTCTGATATTAACTGAAGTTCTGATATTAAGTTTACCTTTAATTATATTACCTCTTTCTTTAATCGTTCTCGGACATAATTACTCAATATTCCTGAAATTCAAAGGCGGACGCGGCTTAGCAACTGCTGCGGGGATTTTTTTAGTAATAAATTTTTTATTAGTGATAGTATGGTGTCTCATTTTTGTCATTACTACGAGAATTAAAAAAAATGTCCATATAGGAAATGTCGTCGCATCTTTTCTGATGCCTTTTCCTTTACTCATTGCTCAGAATTTTTTCTATAAGTTTACTTATGGCTCTGGGGAAATTGGCAGCATTAAGCTCACTATAGAATTTCTATTTATCTTAAGTTCCTCAATTTGTTTAATTATATTATTGAAGCACGTTCAGCCGGTTGTTGAATTAATAAAGCAAAAACTTAATAAATAATACTAATTATCATCAAATAATCATTAAATGAATACCAATCCCAAATTAAAATCCGTTGATGAATTGAATGAAATGGCTCGTCAGATAAGACGCGACATAATAAATATGCTCTTAATTTCTCAGTCAGGGCATTCAGGCGGTCCGCTTGATATGGCTGATATTTTTACTGCATTATATTTCAGCGAGATGAACTTAAATGAAAAAGAACCCTATTCATCTGAGAGAGATTACTTCTTTTTATCAATCGGACACATTGCACCCGTTTGGTATGCAACTCTTGCAAGAAGAGGTTTCTATCCGCTTGAGGAAATGAAAACATTGCGACAAATCAATGGAAGATTACAGGGACACCCTGCGCCATTGAAAACTCACGGACTTCCCGGAGTTGAGATTGCATCGGGCTCACTGGGACAGGGTCTTTCAATTGCAGTTGGTGCAGCGCTTGCTTTACGTCTGGATAAAAAACCAAATTATGTTTATTGCGTGAGCGGGGATGGTGAGCTGCAGGAAGGACAAATCTGGGAAGCAGTAATGACTGCTGCTCATCATAAGATTGATAATATCACTTATATAATAGATAAAAATGATTGTCAGATTGATAATCGTGTTCAGAATGTTCTGAACTTAGACCCGATTGCAGATAAGTTTGCTGCGTTCAACTGGAAGGTTTATGAAATCGACGGTCATAACATGCAGGAAGTTATTGATACATTAAAAGAAGCAAAAGAATTCAAAGGAATGCCTAAAGTAATTATTGCAAAAACTTTCATGGGCAAAGGGGTTTCATTTATGGAAGATAATTATAAATGGCATGGCGTTCCGCCGAATAAAGAGCAGGGCGAGCAGGCATTAAAAGAATTAGCCACGACAAAATATGGTGATTTTGTATAAAACATTAAATTTTGTTTTTATTATTACAGTGATTTTTATTGTTCAGAGTTGTTCATCTTCCATGCAAAGAGAAAAAATCGGATTTACCGTTCTTGCATCCGGAGGCAATAGTGGTTATGAAGAAAAAGAACGATTAAAAATAACCAACAAGGCTGATTTTCAGAAAATGTGGGACAGGGTGTACGTAAACTTTTCTGAGAAACCCCCGCTTCCTGATGTGAATTTCAACAATCAGATGGTAATAGGCGTTTTTTACGGTCAATATCCCAATGGCGGGAGTTCTATTTCGGTAAAATCTGTTGAGATGTATGAGACTATGATAATGGTGAAAATTGATGAAGTAACTCCCGGTCATAATTGTGTGACAACGGATGTTTTGACACAGCCGTTTCAGATTATAAGGATTCCAAAAGTAATGGTTCCCATTAACTATGCAACTGAGCAAGTAATTAGAAAATGTGATTAACTTAATTGTATAAATGGCAAAAACGAAATCAACTAAGAAAAAGACAGCGTTAAGAAAAACAAAGAACGGATTTAAAGGCGGAAATATTCTGATAATAGGCGGTGCCGAGGATAAGCTTAATGAAATGCATATTCTCAAAAGATTTTATCATCTCACAGGCGCTTCAAATGCATCGATTTTAATCATCCCAATTGCCTCCGACTTCCCTGAAGTTGCTGCAAATATCTATAAAACAATTTTTAAAAATTTCGGTGTTAAAAACGTTAATATATTTTATAAAACTTCTGCCGAGCAAGTAAGAAAAGTTAACGCAAAAAAAATTCTTGATGGAGTAACGGGAGTTTTTCTTACAGGCGGCGACCAGCTGCGTCTCAGCACCATACTTGGCGGAACTGAATTTGAAAAACTTCTTAAAGAAAAAATTCATCATGGACTTACCATAGCCGGCTCAAGCGCAGGTGCGGCAAGCATAAGCGCATATATGATAACAAGAGGCGAGCCGAAAGATACTCCTTCCCAGGATACAATAAGAATAACGCCGGGTCTGGGAATTCTGGAAAACATAATCATAGACCAGCATTTCACACAACGTGCGCGGATAAACAGATTGATTACTGCAGTTAGTTATAATCCTAAAAATCTCGGAATAGGTATTGATGAAAATACCGCTATACATATAAATCCCAATGGCGACCTTGAAGTTTTAGGAAGCGGGACGGTGACAATCATAGACGGTAAAGATGTTACGTTCAATACCATATCGGAAGTAGATGAACATCAGCCGTTTGCAGTCATAGGTTTAAAAATCCATGTGCTGAACAATTCAGTCAATTTTAATATTAATACACACAGACCCTCCAAAAACAGTCTGATTTATTATCAGCTTTAATAAAAATTGTAACAGTTACTTATGAAAATTTTAGAAATCAGAGCCCTGAGAGGACCAAACTTCTGGAGTATCACACGTCATAAAATTATCCAGATGGTTCTTGATATTGGAGATTATGAGCAAAAACCAACCAATGAAATACCGCAATTTCTAGAAACTCTTAAAGAAGTGATGCCTTCGCTTTATTCTCACAGATGCAGTTACGATGAAGAAGGAGGTTTTTTTAAGCGCGTAGAAGAAGGAACTTGGGCAGGTCATGTGATTGAACATATTGCCCTTGAAATGCAGACTCTCGCAGGGATGGATACGGGATTTGGCAGAACACGTGAAACTGCAAAGAAGGGTGTTTATAATGTTGTTTTTAGTTACGTTGAAGAAGCGGCAGGAAAATATACTGCAGAGGCATCAGTGAAATTATTTGAATTGATTGCTGAAGGAAAGCCTGTTAAAGACATCAATGATGTTTTAAAAAATGATATTCAGAAGCTTCGTGAAATCAGAGAAGATGTTCGCTTCGGACCAAGCACAGGTTCGATTGTTAATGAAGCAGTCTCGAGAGGAATTCCATATATACGTTTAAGCAATGATTCGCTTGTCCAGCTTGGTTATGGAATTCATCAGCAAAGAATTCAGGCAACGATAACAGGAAACACAAGCCAGATAGCCGTTGATCTTGCCTGTAATAAAGAAGCAACAAAAAAAATCCTTGATAATATGGGAGTGCCGGTACCCAAGGGTTATAAAATCAGAAATGAATCGGAACTGTCCGATATAATTGAAAACATCGGATTTCCCGTTGTAATAAAACCCCTTGACTCTAATCATGGAAAGGGAATCACAGTTAATGTCGGCAATCTTGAAGATGCTAAGACAGCTTTTAAATCAGCAAAGAGACATTCAGATTCTATTATCATAGAGCGATTTCTGAGCGGGAAAGATTTTCGCGCGCTTGTGATTAATTATAAACTGGTTTCAGTAGCGGAAAGAACTCCGGCTTATGTAAGCGGCGATGGTAAATTATCAATTAAAGATTTAATTGCAAAAGAAAACGCTGACCCAAGGCGGGGATATGGTCATGAAAAAATTTTAACACAGATAACTATTGATCATCAGACATTAAGAATTCTTGAATTCAAAGGTTACTCACTTGAAACAATTCTGAAAGATGGTGAAATATGTTATCTGAAATCAACTGCAAATCTTTCAACAGGCGGAACTGCCATTGACAGAACCGATGAAGTTCATCCGGATAATATTTTTATGTTTGAAAGAATTGCAAAAATAATCGGTCTTGATATCGCGGGCATAGATATAATTGCGCCTGATATTTCAACACCTCTAATCGAAAATGGAGGCGGAATAGTTGAAGTCAATGCAGCTCCGGGATTTCGCATGCACCTTGCGCCTTCTGAAGGTCATGCAAGAAACGTTGCAGATCCTGTATTGAGTATGCTTTTCCCGCCGGGAAGAGCTTCACGAGTTCCTATAATTGCTGTTACGGGAACAAACGGAAAGACAACAACAACAAGATTAATTGCGCACATATTAAAAAACATAGGTTACACAGTAGGTTTCACGACTACAGAAGGGGTTTATATCGGAAACCGCATGGTGGAACCGGGTGATAACACAGGACCATGGTCCGCACAGCTTGTTTTGCGCGACCCTGCAGTAGAAATTGCTGTGCTTGAATCCGCCCGCGGAGGAATTTTACGCGCAGGTCTCGGTTTTGATAGCTGTAATGTTGGTGTTGTCCTGAATGTGACTGCAGATCACCTTGGACTTAAAGACATTAACGATCTTGAGGATATGGCACGCGTAAAATCGGTTATTCCTGCTTCAGTCGTTAAAGAAGGTTATGCCGTTCTTAATGCAGACGATAAGCTTGTTCTTGCAATGCGTGATGAGCTTAAATGCAATGTTGCACTTTTTAGCATGGATGAGAATAATCAAGACGTCATTGAACATACAAAGAACGGGGGCATTGCCTGCATACTTGAAAATAACTGGATAACGTTAATTAAAGGTCAATGGAGAATTCGTGTCGATAAAGTAATTAACATTCCTATCACGTTTGAAGGTAAAGCTGCTTTCATGATCCAGAATGTTCTTGCTGCAACTCTTGCATCTTATATTTTGCGCAATGTAACAATTGAAGATATAAAATTCGGATTAAATTCATTTATGCCGTCGACATCCCAAACACCGGGAAGATTAAACTTGATAGATATTGGTAACTTCCAGGTGCTTATTGACTATGCACATAATCCTGCGGGAATGGAAGCGCTCAGCAAGTTCATTGCAAAGCTTGATAATAAAAATAAAGTATGTTTATATGCAGGAACAGGAGACAGAAGAGATGATGATATAATATCTATGGGTAGACTTATTGGTAAAATGTTTACTGAAATCATTATAAAAGAAGATAAAGACCTGAGAGGAAGAGAACACGGAGAAATTCCAATGTTATTGATGAAAGGAATTGAGGAAGTAGCTCCTAAAATACCGGTTAAAATAATAGAAGATGAAGTTGAAGCCATTAATTATGCTTTGAAGAAAGCAAAGAAAGGTGATTTAGTTGTGATATTCCCTGATAAGACTACTGAAGTGATAAAGATGGTTAATGAATATAGAGATAAGCTGAATACGGTTAACGTTGACCAGACTGATATACCGAATTTATAACTCTTTGTCATTCTGAGCTAAGCGAAGATTCCCTTAAGTTATTTATAAATTTTTATTTCTACTTCCTGTCCGGTTTTTACAAAGCCCCGATACATCCCTTCGCTATTAAACGGCATAACAATATTGCAATCTGTATCGATTGCAATTAACCCGCCATCACCATCTATGCCGGTTAATATTTTAAAAATATATTCATCCGCTGCTTCTTTCAAAGATAGTTTTTTATACTCCATTAAAGCGGCAACGCGATAAGCAGCAACAGTTCTCATAAAATATTCGCCTGTTCCCGTGCATGAAACTGCGCAGGTTTTATTGTCCGCATAAGTTCCGGCACCGATTATTGCAGTGTCACCGATTCTTCCGTATTTTTTGTTTGTCATTCCGCCTGTTGAAGTAGCCGATGCGAGATTGCCGTTTGCATCAACTGCCACAGCCCCGACTGTTCCTTTTTTCATATCCTTTTCTAACGTATGATCTAAAAACGCTTTGCCTGATTCTTTTGCTTTTTGAAGCTGTTTATAGCGATGTTCGGTATGAAAATATTCATCTGATGCAAATTCAATATTGTTAAGCTTTGCAAATTCGTCTGCTCCCTTAGTGCTCATCATAACAAACTCACTTTTTTCCATTACTGCTCTTGCAAGTAAAATCGGATTTTTGACATTTGTAACTCCGCATACAGCTCCGGCTTCGAGATTTTTCCCATCCATAATCGTAGCATCCATTTCGTGTTTTTCATCATTTGTATAAACTGAACCTTTGCCTGCATTAAATAAAGGATTATTCTCGAGTTCAATCACTGAAGCGGTTACCGCATCAAGAGCACTTCCTCCTTGCTCCAGAATTCTCCATCCTGTAATCAGACTGTTATTGAGACCTTCTGTATATTGTTTTTCCTTTTCATCGGTCATTGCAGATTTTAAAATTGTCCCTGCGCCGCCGTGAATTGCTATCCCTATTTTTTTCATTATGTATGTAAAATAAAAACGCCTTGTTAATTTAATTATTAACAAGGCGTTTTTAAACTCAATTAAAAATTATTTTATTAACTCTTAATGTCTCTGGAATTTTTCTTCTTCTAAAGTAAATGTTAATGAAATTCTGTGTGTGTTTCCTAAATCTTCCGTGCCGTCAAACTTTGCAAATGAGTAATCGATATTGATTTTAGGAAGCTGGACACCTGCTCCTAAAGTTAAATTCCCCAGGTCATTATACCCCGTTCTGATGCTGAATAAATTTTTGAATGTATATTCAATACCAGCGTGCATATCGAATGATACTGGACCTAAGTGCGCATTCGCAGATTCCTGTCTGTTTTCAAATCTAACGTCGAAATCCAGTGCCGGAGTTATAACACCGCTAAGAAAATCAAACTGATATGCAGTTCCGATTTTCGCAGTCGGCTTAATTAGCTCCTTTTTTCCTGTTGACCATGAGAGATATGTAGTAGTTAAGTCCTGTAAATTGGCGCCGAGATAAAATCTACCGAAAGGATTGTAAGAGAAACCAACATCAAGACCAAGACCCCATGCCGATTCTTCGGCAATATTTCTTCTGATTACTTTCAAGTTTGCTCCGTATGAAAATGCATCAGAATGTCTTTTCGCATAAGTAACATAAAACGCATAATCGGTTGTGCTGAAATGTTTAATTTTGTCAGGGTCAAGACGCTCACCCGGATCAAGAACACCGTTTCCGTTTAAATCGATTAACGCTTCGCGTGTATCAGGAATGTCATCAATACCCATTCTGATAACGCTCAGACCAAGTGACGCTTCCTTTCCAAAAGGAATACCGACAGAGCCGTAGTCATAATTAACAAGACTTCCGAATCTTTCGTCGTGCATCAATGAAAATTGCGGGTAATTTATTTTGGAGAGTGATGCAGGATTCCAGTAACCGGCTGTTACATCATTAACAAGTGCAACATATGCTCCTCCCATTCCGAGAGGTCTTCCGCCAACACCTATTGCAAGAAACTCACCTGCATATTTATCCTGAGCTCGTGCTTCAGGTTTTACATTAAATAGAAACGTTACAACTAACGCTGAAATAATTAATTTATATTTCATTTTTCTTTTCTTTTAACTTAGCAAACGGTATCCTAAATCTTATAAGCTCCTATTTAATTTTAACTAATATTTTCAATATACGCATTTAAGTCAAGACTGATTTTAATGACGAATTATGTCATTCCCGCGAAAGCGGGAATGACATTCTTATATAAACTTCTCAAGTATTTGCTTAATCTTTTCCTTGCGAACATTATATGAAAAAAGCTCTTTTATCCTTTTAGGACCTTCTGAATTTAATTTTTTATACAATCCTTCATCATTCATCAATTTTCGTATTCCGGTTGCAATTTCATCAATGTTATTTGCATCAACCATGACAGCCAAATCACCTGTAACTTCGGGAACTGCCCCATTCGGGCTGGTTACGACAGGGGCTCCACAAAGCATACTTTCTGCAATTGCCATTCCAAATCCTTCAAAATCTGTCGGTTGAACATAAATTTTACAGTTTTTATAGTGTTCAATCTTCTCGGAATCGGGAATTCTGCCCAAAAATTCGACTCGGTCATTTATATTCAAATTATCGACAATTTGTTTCACACCTAAATAACCTTTATCGTCTGTTCCGCCTGCAATTTTAAGCTTTAAATCAGGGAACTCATCTTTGAGCAAATTAAATGCTTTTATAATTTCTTTTACCTTTTTTCGCTCTACATTAACTTCTGTCAAATGCGTAACCGTAAAAAGGTAGTTTTGCCTGTCCAATCTGTTATGCGAATATTTCGTTTCATCGATGCAATGATATAAATAAATCGGGTTTTTAGCTTTTAGAGTTTTAATTCCTTCAAACTCAATTTTTGATGTTGCAATCTGCAAATCGGAATTGCGCAAACAGTACTTTATCATTGTGCGGATATAAAAAGGTCGTGCAAAATATCCCTGAGTTGACGGATCGGTATAATGCAGATTGCCAATCATTATTGTTGGCTTCTTGAATTTCTTTGCATGTCTTAAAGCGATTATACCCGAAGACCACCACCAGATAAAATATAAATCAACGTCATCAGGAATTTGTTTTGCGCTTTCACAAATTACAACTTCATATCCGAGTTCTTTAAAAATTTTTATGTCGTTGGTATAGTAATCGGAAGTCTTATAATGATTTTTGGTAAGTATATGATTGGCAAAGAAACAAATTTTTTTCATATCGTTTAATCGTTATATCTTATGATTTTGCATACAATACATCCAACTGTGAAAGTTCACCGTTGTCCAATAAAAAATCCAGCATCTTTACAGGTTTAAATCCATTGTTAATTAAATATGAATCCAAATCGTTATATAGAATTTGGTTTTCATAATATTTTTTGAAACTTACTTCGGAGAGTATGTAATTTATTTTGTTCAAAGAATTTTTACTGCCTTTTAAAACTTCAAGCTCAAATCCCTGAACATCCATTTTGAGTAAAATGCTACCGTTTAGTTTTATCGTGCCATTATCAACAAGAGTATCCAGTGTTGTAAGGTCAACATTATATTTATCCTTAACTTTGCTGTCGAAACTTTTAAGCACCGAATTTATATGAGAATCTTCATATTCAATAAACTCAATTGATTTGGTTTCGCTCCCTAAAGCCATATTGAAAGATTGAAATCCCGATATGCCAGTCATAGTTTTATTTAACTCACCGAAAGTCGATTTTGTCGGCTCAAAGGAATAAACCTCAGCTTTTTCATAAAAAATCTTTGATGCAAATGCAAATTGTCCGCGGTTAGCCCCAACATCAATAATAGTATCTAATTTGATATTATTTTTATGAATCTGATAAATTATATTATAAGAAGCCAGGGATACCTTTTTGGTGAGATACTTAGTTCCCCCGAATTTTATAAACTTATTTAATTTAATTAATAAATTTAGCATTAAACATTTTAAACATTTAAGTTATTTTATTATTTATCTAAAATATAGCAAAAATAATAAAAATTGGCTGTTTTGAACGAAGTATATAATTTATTAATGATTTATTTGAGAATAAACTCAAATAATAGGTAGTTTTTGGAATTTAGTAAATAAAAGTGTCCAAATTTAAAGAAAAATTTTTCTTATTTTTTTCCGATTTTATCTTCATTAATCTCGCCTGGTTAATTTACTATTATTTACGGGTAGAAACCGGCTGGTTTAAATCTGCAAATACTGCTGCATTTCTGATTCCTATGCTTGTTGTTTATATTTATTGGCTTATAATTTTTTCAATAATGGGGCTATACCAATATTGGTTTGTCCGTTCAAGGTTTGATGAGTTTTCTTCGGTTGTGAAAGCAGTTTCCTTAGGCTGTTTCATTTTGTTCTTTTTTATTTTTATAGATGATATGATGAGAAATGCTCCGGCTATATCAAGATATTTTATATTGATTTATTGGTTATTGATGGTAATCTGCACGGGAGCCGGAAGAATAGTAATTCGCAGTTTGCAGAGAAATCTTCTTGAAAAAGGAATCGGGTTAAGAAATACATTGATTGTCGGAACAGGCATTAGAGCGATTGAATTAAACCAGACAGTTGAAACTCACCGCCAGCTTGGATATAAAGTAATCGGAAATATTTCAGTAGAAAAAAATAATGATAATAATGTTCTTGGAAGTATTGAACAGATTCCTGAAGTTTCAAAAAAAAATAATATCAGTGAGATACTGATTGCTGTTGAGCCGTATCAGAAAGAAAAAGTTATCGACATAATTAAATATTGCACAGGGATGGAACTTAATTTGAAAATTTTACCGGACACTTATGAAATTGTCAGTGGAATGGTAAAGACAAATCAGATTTATGGTGTTCCGCTTATTGAAGTGATGCCTGAAATTATGTCTCCGGCATCGAGATTTGTAAAAAGATTTATAGATATATTTCTTTCGATACTTATATTAATTTTATTTATGCCGTTCTTTTTATTATTTGCTTTGTTGATTAAGATAAACTCTAAAGGTCCGGTTTTATATATTCAGGAAAGAGTCGGCAGAAACGGCAGATTGTTCAAAGTGATAAAATTCAGAACAATGTATCATAATGCAGAAAAAGAACTTCCGGAATGGGCAGCAATAAACGACCCGAGAGTTACAGCTATCGGCAGAATTATGCGCAGGGCGAGATTTGATGAATTTCCTCAGGTAATCAATGTTCTTAAAAATGAAATGAGTCTGGTTGGTCCGCGTCCTGAAAGACCATATTTTGTGGAACAACTAAAAGCGGAAATCCCGTATTATTATAAGCGCATGTCGATTAAACCCGGCATAACAGGACTCGCTCAGGTAAAACACAGATACGACAGGTCACTTGACGACGTTCGCGTAAAACTTAACTACGATTTTTTTTATATCGAAAACATGAGCTTGCGTTTAGATTTTAAAATTCTTGTTAATACAATCATTATAATTCTTTTATTGAAAGGACAATAATTTTTGAAAGTTCTTGTAATCATTCCGACATACAATGAGTCTGAAAATATTTTAAACCTGATTCCGGAGATATTAAATAAATCCAACGGTGAAGATTTTAATGTTTTGGTTATCGACGATAATTCACCTGACGGAACTGCGTCACTCGTGAAAAATATGAATAATCCGAAAGTTCATATAATAGAGCGCGAGAAAAAAATGGGGTTAGGTACTGCTTATGTAACAGGATTTAAATATGCTATTAAGAACAACTATGATTTGGTTTTTGAAATGGATGCGGATTTTTCTCACGACCCTAAATATCTTCCTGATTTTATAACTAAGATTAAAGAAGGTTATGATGTTGTCGTTGGGTCGCGCTATGTGAACGGTATCTCTGTTCTTAACTGGCCTATCGGAAGGTTAATCTTAAGCTATCTCGCAAATGTTTACACACGCTGGATAACAGGTTTGAAAGTTATGGATACAACTGCGGGTTTTGTATGTTATAAAGTGTCTGCATTAAAACAAATCAATCTCGATAATATAAAATCTAATGGATATTCATTCCAGATTGAGATGAAATTTAAGATGCATAAAAAGGGATTAAAGATTTGCGAAGTTCCGATTTTGTTTGTGGATAGAAGAGCAGGCCATTCAAAAATGTCCAGAAAAGTTGTTTACGAAGCATATTTTATGGTTTGGAAATTAAAATTCAGGTCTATATTTAATAAGTTAAATTAGATAATGGTTGATATTTCTGTCGTAATCGTAAATTATAATGTAAAAAATTTAATCGATAATTGTCTTGCCTCAATTTATAAGGCGAGCCTGCATTCCGCATTGAATACTGAGATTTTTGTCGTTGATAACAATTCAATCGACGGTTCTGTTTCAATGATTCGTGAAAAATATCCTTCTGTAATACTCATTCCTCTTGATGCTAATATCGGTTTTTCAAAAGCAAATAACATTGCGCTTAAACAGGCATCAGGAAAATATATTTTAATTCTTAATCCCGATACTGTTCTCGAAGAAAATACTTTTACAAAAATGATTGCTTTCTGTGAAAAGCATAAAGATACGGGAGCAGTAACATCAAAATTAATTCTTGCAAACGGCAAGCTTGACTCTGCCTGCAAGAGAAGCTTTCCCACTCCTTCTGTTGCAATTCCGCGTATGCTCGGACTTTCAAGATTGTTTCCTAACAGCAAATTATTCGGCAAGTATAATCTGACTTATCTCGATGAAAATAAAACCTACGAAGTTGATGCAATCTGCGGTGCATTTATGTTTATTCCCAAAAAAGTTCTCGATGAAGTCGGCTTGTTCGATGAAGATTATTTTATGTATGGTGAAGACCTTGACCTATCATATAGAATTAACAAAGCAGGGTATAAAATATTTTATTATCCTGAAGTAACTACTATTCATCTCAAAGGTGAAAGCACTAAAAAAACAAATTTATCTTATGTAAATAATTTTTACGGAGCTATGGGTATTTTCGTTCGTAAAAATTTTACAGGATTTTCGCGCTTGCTGTCACCTGTATTAAGAATAGGAATTTTTTACAGGTCGTTACTGTCTTACATTAAAAGAATTTTTATTCAGTTTCTTGGCACTTTTGCGGATATAATAATAATTTTTGGCTCATTAATTTTTTCAGTATATAACCGCTTCCATATTTTTCCCAACGAGCAGTATTTATTTATCATTTCTGTTTATGTTGTCATCTGGATAATCCTGCTGACATTGTTTGGTGTTTATATAAGAAAAAACCGGTTGTCATTATTGAAAGTTTTTACTGCGATTATTTTTGGTTTTTTTGTCAATTCATCCATAACATACTTTTTTAAAGAATACGCCTTCTCAAGAGAAGTTATCCTGATGTCCACAGTTTTATCTTTAATCGGATTATTCGGATGGAGGTTAATTTTTATTATTAAAAATTTCTTTGAATCAAAAAATATTTTACTTAATAAGTCCAATTTGTTAATTGTCGGGAATAAAGAGCTCGTTGTAAATCTGGAAGATAAGTTTCACAACAAATACAATATTTTATATCTGAATGAAATTTCTTCTAATACAAATATCGAATCGCTTAATGATATAATTTTAATCAATAACATAAACTTTGTTGTGTTCACCGATGATACTTTTTCAAATCAGGAAATTCTGAGCACTATGTGGTTTTTCAGGGATAAAAATGTAGAATTTAAAATTTTGCCTTCGGGGAATGATTTGATTCTCTCGAGAATCCGAGGGAATATCGACGGCATTTCGCTTATCGAAATTGAATATAATATTAATAATAAAATAAATATATTTTTAAAGAGAATTTTTGATATAATTCTTTCATTTTTACTTCTTTTGACGGTTTATCCGTTCATATGGATTAAGAATAAGCTTTTTAAAAAAGATTTATCAAAACAAACTTCAAAAATTCTTCTTTTACCACAGGTTCTAAGCGGAAAATATAGTTTTGTTGGTTATCCTGTCTGGTATGACACAAATGGAAATAAATATCCCGGCAAAAAAGGGTTAACGGGACTGATTCAACTTTATTATTACGAAGGAATGAACGGTGAAGAAATGGAAAATTATAATGTGTTTTATGCAAAAAACCAAAGTTTAGCTCTTGATACGGAAATTATTTTAAAGACAATTTTTTCTTTAAGAAAATAAATGTTTAATTTTAATTCAAAGAAGTCATAAACTAATCAGAGTAAATCAGCGTTCAATATAATGGCAGCGACAATTTTAGAATTTGAAAAACCAATTATCGAGCTTGAGAAAAAAATCGATGAAATGCGGAAGATGTCAGACCAGCTCGATATATCTAACGAGATAAACAAGTTAGAGCAAAAGATTAATGATTTGAGAAAAAATATTTTTGAAAATCTTACTCCATGGCAGATTGTTCAGCTTGCTCGACACCCGGAAAGACCATACACGCTGGATTACATTTTTCTTATGACGGAAAACTTTGTCGAGCTTCACGGTGACAGGTATTACGGTGATGACAAGTCAATCGTCGGCGGATTTGCTGAGCTTGACGGCAAGCAGGTGATGATTATTGGTCAGCAAAAGGGTCGTGACACGAAATCTAACTTATATAGAAATTTCGGAATGCCAAATCCTGAGGGCTACAGAAAAGCATTTCGCTTAATGAAGCTTGCAGAAAAATTTAATAAGCCGGTCATTACTTTAATCGATACACCCGGTGCATATCCCGGAATTGAAGCCGAGGAACGCGGACAGGCGGAAGCAATTGCAAAAAATCTTTTTGAAATGTCTCGCTTGCAGGTTCCTATTATCGCAGCAGTCATTGGCGAAGGCGCATCAGGCGGTGCGCTTGGACTTGGTGTTGGCGATAGAATATTAATGCTTCAGTATTGCTGGTATTCTGTTATTTCACCTGAATCATGTTCATCTATTTTATGGCGCAGCTGGGACTTCAAAGAGCAGGCAGCCGAAGCATTGAAGCTGACCTCAGGAGATTTGCTAAAGCTTGGAGTAATTGATAAAATTATTCCCGAACCGGAAGGTGGTGCGCACCGCGACCATAAAAGAGCTGCCGAGATTCTGAAGAGCGCTTTGCTTGAAGAGCTTGAATCAGTTTCAAAGCTTAAAAAAGATAAACTTCTCGATAACCGTATTAAGAAATTCGGTGCAATGGGATTCTTCAAAGATTAAAATTCAACTTGCCGCAAAGTCTCAAAGACGAAGATTTTATAAACACAAAAGCACAAAAACAAAAATTTTAAGCATCATATTTTTTTGTGATTTCGTGATTTTGTGTTATTCTTTCCGTCTTTGTGTCTTTGCGGCTAAATAAAAAATGTCAGATACCAAATCAAAATTCATAATCAAAGGCGGAAATCCGCTTAACGGAAAAGTAAAAGTCAGCGGTGCAAAAAACTCTGCGACTAAACTGCTTGTTGCTTCGCTTTTGACAGATAAAGAATGCATACTTCATAACTCGCCGAATAAAATCAGCGACATTATCATCACAAAAAAAATCTGTGAGATTCTCGGAAGCGAGATTTCTCTCATCGGTGATACTCTTAAAACAAAAACAGCAAAGATAAAAACTCATCACGTTCCCGAGGAGCTCGGCAATCTCAACCGCATTGCGGTTCTTCTTGCAGGACCGTTGCTTCTTCGAACAGGGAAAGCGGAGATTCCGATTCCCGGCGGATGTAAAATCGGCTCACGTCCCGTTAATTTTCACATCGAAGGACTGAAACAGCTTGGAGCAAATGTAGAAATAAAGGGTGATTATTTTATTTTGCAAACCGACGGACTTAAAGGCGCAAACATACATCTCGATTATCCGAGCGTCGGCGCAACTGAAAATATCATAATTGCAAGCACGCTTGCAAAAGGCAGAACTATTATAACGAACGCAGCAGTCGAGCCGGAAATCATTGACCTTATAAAATTTTTGCAGAAGATGGGAGCTATCATCGAGCTGAGCACTGATAGAAAAATTACAATCGAAGGTGTCGATAAGCTTAATGGTGCAGTGCATTCGGTCATTCCAGATAGAAATCAAGCAGCATCTTTTGCATGCGCGGGCATTGCATCGAAGGGTGATGTGTATGTCGAGAATGCCTTACAGGATGATTTGATTACTTTTTTAAATTCAATAAGGCGTGTCGGCGGGAAGTATGAAATCGATGACAATGGTATCAGATTTTTTTATGACGGAAAGCTGAAAGCTGTTACAATTGAAACAAACGTTCATCCGGGATTCATGACCGACTGGCAGCAGCCGTTTGTGATTTTACTCACGCAAGCAGAGGGAATTTCCATCGTTCACGAAACAGTTTATGAGCAGAGGTTCGGTTATGTCGATGCTCTCAATAAAATGGGTGCTGAGATTGAGCTTTATGATACCTGTCTTGGGGCATCGCCATGCAGATTCGTAAACACTAATTATTTTCACTCCGCAGTTGTGAAAGGTCCAACCAAACTCAAAGCTGCTGAAATCGACATTCCTGATTTGCGTGCGGGCTTTTCTTACCTCATCGCCGGCGCAATTGCCAAAGGCGAATCAATATTAAATAACACAATGTACATAGACCGCGGCTACGAAGACATCGACCAAAAATTCACAGAGTTGGGAGTAGATATAAAAAGAATATAATGTTATTTTAATTTTTTATGCGCCAGAATTATGACTAAATACATAATTTATTTCTTTATAATTGGATTTTTCTCTTTAATATCTGTTGGAGATAGCTTGGGTCTATCTGATTCTTTAAGCTTTGAAGAAAGAGAAAAGGAACTTCTTGATAGTATCTTAAATTCTCCTGATAATTATGAACTTTATAGAAAACTTGGTAAACACTATAGAGTAAACAAAATATATGAGAAATCATTAGAAAGTTACAATAAATCTTTAGAGGTTAAAGAAAATTATGGTGCTTATTTAGGAAGAGCCGTTACACTTTTTGAATCTGGTGATACTGTTTCTGCATTCAGAGATTTCGATAAAGCAGTTGAAATTAATCCTAATGATACTGCATACGGCACTAGAGCTGCATATAGGTTTGAAATTTATCCGGTAGATAGCGTAATGAACGATGTTAATAGGGCTTTAACAATCAATCCGGGTTTGGAACAAACACTTGCTCTCAGAAGTCTTTTGTATTATTCAAACGGTATGATTGACAGCTTGCAAAATGACATAGAAACCCTGAAAAGAGTAAACCCCAGGAATGTTTCAGCATATTATTGGCAGGCACAATTAAGTTATGATGAGGAAAGTTATCTCAATGCTTTATCCAATATTGAAAAGGCTATTGAACTTGAAAAAGAAACTATCGGCTTTTATTTCTTAAAAGGAAAAATTAATTATTCAATGAGCAAGTTTGAAGAAGCCATAAAGGACTTTCGTATTTATGATAAAGATGAGAATAATGATGCCGAAACAAAATATTATATGGGCTTCTCATATTATTATATTGATAATTATTTAAGTGCGATAAAATATTTCAAGCAGGTTGAGAAGATTGATTCTACTTATATGGATCCTTTCGGATTTTATGCACTGGCTTTCAGTTATTATGAGGAAAATGATACTGTAAATTCAATCAAGTATTTAAAAAAATCTTTAGCATTAGATGATAAAGAAGCCAATTCGTTAAACTTATTAGGAGTAATTTTAACCGAGCAAAAAGATTACAAAAACGCGGAGAAATATTTAAAGGAAGCGGTTCAGCATATGGCTGAGGGTGTTTATTTGCCTTATATAAATTTGGCTGTTTTATATGAAGAGTTGAGAAATTATGATGAAGCAATAAAATATCTGAGACTTGCTAAAGCAAAGAATTTGGAGAATGCTGAAGATTATGAAAGACTTATTATGGGTTTAATGGAAGAAAAAAATAAATAAGTTCACTTCCTCTTTTTCTTTGGAGCTTTTCTTTTATAGGACTTCACTCTCGTTCCGTTTTTCTTTTTGTAGCTTTTGACTTTGATGGTCTTGCGACCTTTTGAAGATTTTTTCTTACGCGGTTTGCTTTGTGCGGAAATGTCCTGTTTTGTATTAATAAGCTCGGAAACAATCGGGCTTCCAAATCCGAATACAAATGCCAGAACAATAATGTAGATTATTTTTCGCATGTCTCACTTTTTTTCGTCAGTAAATATAAATTTTTTAAGAATAAAATAGTAGGTGTATTGAAAGTACGACAGGCATTTCTGCCTGTCGGGACAGACAAGAATGTCTGTCTTACCAAAGACTATCCAAAATTCTTAATTTCTTCTCTCCTGTTTTTTAGCAATCTTTAATTAAATATATAAATAATGGCTAACTATTTTATTTTTAGATGTAGTGATAAAACATATGGTGAATGTTTAAGAAGAAATTTATTCGGTCAAACAACTAATATGAAAGATTATGTAAAACAAGTGAAAAAAAGCGATATTTTATTTCTCCATAACGTTCAAAAACAAATTATAGAAGGACCTTTTTTCGCTAAATCTGATGGAATGTACAATATAATTCCAGACGCTTGGGAGGGTAAATTTCCTCAACAAGTACAAGTAGAAACCAGAGGAAAAACATCTAAAATTAAAAAAGCTTCATTTGATAAATTTGGTTAAGATATACCTTTGCTGATAGTTTCTTTGATTTTCAAATCCAACAGAAATCGGTAGAAAATTAATTATAGAAATGGGGTTAGAATTAAATAGAGAGGAAAATATTATAACAAATTATGAGACATTAGATGACATTGATGTAGATATAAGGTTAAGATATTCAACCACATTTCGTTGTACTGATGGACATTATGTGAGATCAAAGAATGAAGTAATAATTGATAATTGGTTGTATGAAAGAGGAATTGTACATATTTATGAAAAAAAGGTGATAGGAGAAAATATCATATGTGATTTTTATTTAAGATCAAAAGATGGAAATGCAATATATATAGAAGTTTGGGGATTAGATACTGATCAGTATAAAAAAAGAAAGAAGGAGAAAATTGATTTTTACTTAAAAAATAAATTAAATTTAATAAATATTACTGATGTCAATATAAGAAATATAGATGATTTTTTAGAAGTTGAATTGAAAAAATATAAATTAATTTAATGGACGATAAATTAAAGCATTTAAATAAAATTCGTGAAGAGGCGTATCTTGGCGGTGGTCAGGATAAAATCGATGCACAGCATAAAAAAGGAAAACTAACTGCGCGCGAAAGAATAAACTTACTGCTTGATGAAGGAAGCTTCGAGGAAATGGATTTGTTTGTGCGCCATCAGTCATCTGATTTCGGTCTCGACAAGTTGAAATATTACACTGACGGCGTAATCACAGGTACAGGCAAAATAAACGGTAGAACTGTTTGTGTTTTCTCACAGGATTTTACGATTCTCGGCGGCTCACTGGCTGAATACCATGCAAAAAAAATCTGCAAGGTCATGGACCTCGCTATGAAAATCGGGGTGCCCGTAATTGGTATCAACGACAGCGGGGGAGCGCGGATTCAGGAAGGTGTTGTTTCACTCGGCGGGTATGCGGATATTTTTCTTCGCAACACTCTTGCAAGCGGAGTCATTCCGCAGATTTCGATTATCGCAGGACCGTGCGCAGGAGGTGCGGTTTATTCTCCTGCAATCACAGATTTTATTTTTATGATTGAAAATATTTCTTATATGTTTGTAACAGGACCAAGCGTTGTGAAAACCGTCACAAACGAAGAAGTAACTTTTGAAGAGCTCGGCGGTGCGCATACTCATGCTGTTAAAAGCGGAGTGTGTCATCATGTTTCTCAAAATGAGGTTGAATGCTTCGAAGCAGTTCGCGAATTGATGAATCACTTGCCCTTGAATAATAAGGATGATGTTCCGATGTATCAGCATGATGAAGCAGAAAAAGATTTGAGTTTTTTGAATACGATTATTCCCGATAATGCAAACAAACCTTATGACGTTCATGAAATTATAAAAGCTGTTCTCGATGAAGAATCATTTTTTGAAATTCATAAAGAGTATGCCGAAAACATGGTCGTTGGTTTCGGTCGCCTTGCGGGTCGTTCAATCGGAATTGTTGCAAATCAGCCGATGGTGCTTGCGGGAGTGCTTGATATTAATTCATCGATGAAAGCTGCTCGTTTTGTCCGCTTCTGCGATGCGTTTAATATTCCTTTGCTTGTATTTGAGGACGTTCCCGGATTTTTGCCGGGCACTGACCAGGAATGGCGCGGAATAATAACAAATGGCGCAAAGCTTCTTTATGCTTTTTGTGAAGCAACCGTTCCGAAGATTACTGTCATCCTTCGTAAAGCTTACGGCGGCGCTTATGATGTTATGAACTCAAAGCACATTCGCGGCGACATAAATCTGGCGTGGCCTTCCGCAGAAATTGCAGTGATGGGAGCAAAAGGCGCAGCGGAAATTATTTTTAAAAAAGAAATTGATGCAGAAAAAGATAAGCAAAAAGCACTCGATGAAAAAGTGAATGAGTTCACTGAAAAATTTGCCAATCCATATCTTGCTGCTGAAAGGGGGTTTGTCGATGACATCATAGAGCCGAAAGATACCCGCGCAAAACTTATAAAATATTTTTCGATTCTTGAAACGAAGGTGGATTCAAATCCAAAAAAGAAACACGGGAATATTCCTTTATAAAAACTTTTTGTCGTTCCTGCGGAAGCAGGAATCTAGGAATCATGTCATGCATAAGTATTATGTGTACATACTTGCCAGTAAAAGAAACGGAACCTTATATATAGGTGTAACCAATGATCTATTCAAAAGAATAGGTCAGCATAAAAATGGAGAAATTGAGGGATTTACAAAAAGATACAATGTAAATATTCTTGTTTATTACGAAGAGACAGATGATATAAATGGTGCTTTACAAAGAGAGAAGAACCTAAAAAAATGGAAACGTAAATGGAAGTTGGAGCTTATTGAAAAAATTAATCCTGAATGGAAAGATTTATTTTTAGAAATAGATTTATAAAAAACTGGATCCCTGCTTTCGCAGGGACGACAGTTTGTTTTTGATAGTATTCAAAAGCTGCATAAAAAAGGACAGACATAAATGCCTGCCCTTTTAATCTTATCCCGCAAGCGAGACATCACTTCGTCCTGCTTTCGCAGGGACGACAATTTTATTTTTCATAGAAAAAAGGTCATTCTAATGAATGACCTTTAATTTTTTGCTTTTTTTTACTTTGCCTTTTTGCCTTTTCACTTTTCTCTTACTTTATCAGCATCATTTTCATTGCTTTCGAAAACGAAGTGGAATTGTTCACTCCCTCAGCTTTTATAATATAAAAATACACTCCGCTTGCAAAGTTGTTAGCATTCATAGTTACAGTATGATAACCGGCGCTTCGGGTTTCATTATTGACAAGTGCGGCAACTTCTCTTCCTGTTACATCATAAATTTTTATCGATACCTTACTGTCGAGCGGTAACTCAAAATTTATTTTTGTCGTCGGATTAAACGGATTTGGATAATTCTGGCTCACCGCAAAGTTGGTTGGTATTCCCACAATTACATCCGATGAGAGATTATGATATTCATAATTTCCATTGTAATCAATTTGTTTTAATCTGTAATTATATGTTCCTGATACTAAATTTCTATCAGTGAAGTTATAATTCGAAATTTCATTTGTTGTTCCTTTTCCTTCAATGAACCCTGCAGTTGTCCACTGGGTTTTATCTTTCAATTTTCGTTCAATGTTGAATCCTTTATTATTTATCTCGCTTGCTGTTGACCAGCTTAAATTAACATGCTGTTTGTTTGTAATGGCAGTGAAGCTTGCAAGTTCGACTGGAAGCGGGGGATTTGCAGGACCGTTAATTTCGAAGTCATCTATTGCAACTCCAACATCAGGTGTATTACCGTCCGTTCTGAAATGGAATCTGAAAGCAACACGCGAGTTACCAGCAAGAGAAGAAATGTCAGTCGAGTATTGCGTGTATGTTGCCTGAGCTCCTGAGAAAAATGGTTCACCTGCAGGGAATACCGTTGCAAGAACAGGATTTACAAAATTATACCATGTTAATCCCAATGTTCCGACAGGTGTCCAGCTGTTTCCATTGTCGGTTGTCGATTCAACTCTGAAACCGTCCCATGTAGCTTCAGTTTGATACTTCGCCCAGAAGCTTATTGTATAGGTTCCTGCATTTGTGAAATTGTATTCAGGTGAATAAAGCAGTGAAATCGAATTATCAAAATATGTTGCTTGAGTTAAACCCGTCACCCAGGCAAATGAACCGCTGTGAGTTCCGTTTTTATTAAGTATGGAAGAATTTCCGCGTTCCCATGAAGTCCCGCTTACAGTTTCGTTTGCAAACTCACTCGGATTGGTTTCAAAGTCTCCTGTGTAGCTTGCTCCTCCGCCAATCATAAACGGAATTCCTTTCTGAGGCAGAACAGTTATGTATGAAGTTTTTGTTTCTGTTAATGAACCGTTAATTGTCAGCGATACTGTGTATGTGCCTGCCGTGCTATATGAATGTGAAGGATTTTGTGAAGTCGAAGTATTTCCATCGCCAAAGTTCCAAAGCCATGTCGTTGCCTGGTATGAGTCATCTGTAAAATTTATCGGGGCTTGTATATAAGTCACAACTTTGTTTGCACCGAATGCAACGCGTGCAGATGAGAAAGCATCAGTTGAATATAAACCGCGTCCGTGAGTTGCTGCAATTAAAAAATTATCCGACGTTCTGTATTTCAGCATCCTTGTGCTTACATTTGCCATTCCCGTGTTTGAAGGACCCCATACTGTCGAACCACCGTCTATATTGTCTGTTGTCCAAACCCCGATTTCAGTTGCAAGAAGCAGATGGTCGCTGTTCAATGGGCTGAATAATGCCCACCAAATCGGCATATCCGGCAAATTGCCTTCGATTGATGTCCATGAAGTTCCTCCGTTGGTGCTTTCCCACACACTATTAACGCCGTAATTTGAATAAGTAACGATTATATGATTTTCATTTCCGGGTTGAATCGTTATGCATGAGACAAAACCATCAGCAGGTAATCCTGTTGAAATGTCTGTAGCAGTTTTTGATGTTCCTGTATTTGCAGCATCAACGTATTTTATTTCCGCATCTTCAAAACCAAAATAAACTCTGTTAGCAACATTCGGGGAAACCGTAACAGCAGTAATCAAAGTATCAAATCCTGTTACAGTAACCGTGCTTGATGTAGCGCCTGTCTGAGGATTATCCCATCTTAAATAGTTTCCCGCAGTGTTTGCGCAATACAATATATTTGCAGTATTATCATAATCAGTCGGATTTATAAATTGTCCGTTATCATTAAAATCTGCGGACACAAATGAATTTCCTCCGTCAGTCGAACGGAAATAATTATTAAACACGTAAGAAGTAAATTGATATTGAGGTTCATTCTGGTCAATGTGAGTAAAAGCACCGTCACCGCCGGTTACTTCAACTGTCGAGTTCATTCCTGCCGAAGAATATTTCTGTGAGCCGTTATCCTGCGCTCCTGCAAGAAAATGATTTGTATTTGCAGTCGGATGAATTGAACACGCATAATATTGAGTTACGTTATATCCTAAATTTTTATCTTTGATTACAGGCACAAGCGCAGTTCCATCGGATGTTTTGTAAATTCCTCCGTCATTACCAAAATAAATTACATCGGAGCTTCCCGGTTGAAAAACAATTGCATGCTGGTCTGCATGAACATACTGCGAGCCAAAGCTTCCCGTCCAATGGGAAATCTGCGTCCAGCTTGCACCACCGGTGATTGATTTGAACAAATCAATGCCTCCTACATACAGCGTGTTTGCATTATTCGGGTCAACTGCGCAAATCAAATCATACCATGCCTGGCTTCTCGTATAGTCTGCGCCAATTAAAGGGTCAGCATCTGTCGGCAATGCGCATGCAGTAAATAATGTTCCTGCATTTGTTGATTTAAAAATTCCGAGTATTCCATAATTAACACTGTTTTGTGCTACAACATAAAAAGTATTTGCGCTGCTTGGGGCAACAGCAATTTCAAGCCGGAAAAATCCTGTTGCAGGAAACCCGCTTAAAGGCACATTTAACTTTGTCCAGCTTCCTAAATCACCCGTAGCAGATTTATAAATTCCATCTTCCTGAAATACTCCCATTGCGGCATAAAGCGTTCCGTCTGCTGCAATTTCAACATCAGCGGCTCTGAATGCCGTTGCTCCGCTTCCTTGTCCCAGAACCATTGTCCAGCTTGTGCCGCCATCAGTCGAACGGTAAATACCCCCAAATAAATCAGAAGTTAATCCCGGTCCTTTTTCAAATCCGGAACGTCCGCGCGTTGCGGCATACAAGTGCCCCGTTATAGGATGAACTTTAAGATTTTGTATGCATGCGAATCTTGTTATATCGTTGGTTGCGGTTAAGTGATTAAAAGTTGTTCCCCCATCTGTTGATTTCCATATTCCTAATCCCCGTATTGCATCAACATTGAACCATCCTTCTCCAGTCCCGAAATAAATTTCCTGAGGATTAGAGGGGTTTTGTGTTAAGGTTGTTATTGCAATGTTATCGAAAAAATTATTGATATTAGTCCAGGTAGGATTTACATCGTTCATATTTGTAGTCTTCCATAAACCGCCTCCAACTCCTCCTGTAAATACCGTGTTTCTTGTAGCATCATTCAAATCAACAAGTATAGCACGCGTTCTTCCGGCAACGTTATTTGGTCCGCGTTCTGTCCAATTGATTGAAAGCGGTGCTGCGTCTCGTGCTTCAAGTTCTCTTGCATATTCAAATGCAGGAATCAATCTTTCAACAGGCACATGTTTTGTTTTCGGGTCTCGTGTGTATTTTAATTCGTGGAGCAATGCATCGTTAGGTTTATCATAAGAAGGTCCGTGTCCTTCACCTTCTTCATGTTCATTTTGCTTTTCGGATAATTCTTTCAATGCTTTTTCCAGCTTTTCATTTTTTTGTTGTGAAGGTAATAAAAAATTTTTTGTAGTTATGGCAAGTATTAGAAGTGAAAATAAAAAGATGGAAAGAAAAGTGAAGAAAGTAGAGCTCTTTTTCATATTCTTTATATTTAGTTTGAAAAAAACTTCTTCAGCACTATCAGGTTGGTTAGTTTATAATTACACAAAGCATATACCATTGCATAAATATATATTTTTTAGTTACTTATTTTATTTAAATAAAGTATTTTTAATAAAATATGTCTTGCTTTCCTGACAATTATGTCAGATTATTAACAAAATTATGAACGACAATACTTTCAACTGGAAGAGTTTTAAAAGAAAAATTTACATAGATAGAAGTAAGGACGACCTGTTTGAATTCATTTCAAAACCTTCCGGAATGATGAGATGGTTTATTGAGTTTGCATTTTTAAAAAACAAAAATGGGAATGATAAAGCTGCTCATTCAATAGCTGAAGCAGGAGATACTTATTTCTGGAAATGGACGCATGGCTTTGAGCTCACGGGCAATATTTTGGATACTGATGGAAATTCATTCGTGTTGTTTGATTTTGGCGGAGCAGGCAATGTTAAAATATCTGTCGGCTCTGAGAATGAGAGAAATTTTGTTGAATTAATTCAAGAAGTTTATTCAGGAAAAGAATATGACAACCGTATGCATGTTAATTGCTATACTAACTGGTCTTTTTATCTTACCAACTTGAAATCAATCGCAGAGACAGGATATGATTTGCGCGAGAGAAAAGATTTTAAAGATGAACTAGTGAATTAGGTTAATAAAATTAAAAATAGGAAGTCATTCCAGCGAAGGCTGGAATCCCATTTTGTATTTTACGCTCTGGGATGAAATGTCTTGTGAATTTCGATGAGATATTCTTTGTCTATATGAGTATAAATCTGAGTAGTTGAAATATCAGAATGTCCTAACATCTCCTGAATAATTCTTATGTCAGCTCCACCTTCAAGCAGATGAGTAGCAAACGAATGCCTGAAAGTATGAGGATGAACTTCTTTTTTTATGTTTGCTTTTTTGCAGTACTCATCTACGATGTTCCATACTCCCATTCTCGAGAGCTTGCCGCCGCGCAAATTTAAAAAAACATAATTGAATGATTTTGCATTTTTGATTTTATCGCGAAGTATTTTTATGTATTCTTCAATGAACCTAAGTGCTGATTTGCCAATTGGAACAATGCGCTCCTTTGAACCTTTTCCAAACACACGTAAAAACCCGCTTTCAAAATCTATATTATTGATTTCAAGGTTTGTAAGCTCGCTCACACGCAAGCCGGAAGCATACATCGTTTCAAGAATAGCACGGTTGCGAAGCCCTGCTTTATCGGATAAATTAACCGAATCAAGAATTTTATTTATTTCATCTATGGTCAGGACTTCCGGTAAAGCCCTTGCTGATTTTGGCGCTTCCAGATTTTCTGCCGGGTTATTTTTAATATGATTTTCCGCCTCAAGAAATTTAAAAAAAGTTCTGAATGAAGAAATGTAACGCGTAACCGACTTAACTGAAAACACCTCATCGTTCTTATTCATCGAACCTTTTATGATTTTCAAAAAATCATTTAATGATTTATCATCGATTTCTTTTACTGAAATTATCTTTTTGCGCTTTAAAAAATCAAAGAGTTTTGTAAGGTCGAAGTTATAAGATGCAATTGAATTCTCGGAAAGAGAACGTTCTGTTCTGAGGTAATTTATAAATAATTTTTTATGAAGTTCTAAATCCTCTGACATGCTAAGAATCTTCTGAACTTACGTTCTCAGGTTCAAGTTCTTTCTTTTTATCCGGATATTTAACGCGGTGGTGATGAATACCAATGAGAATTTTCAGAAAGCTGTTTTTTATTTTCGTAAGGTCACGCAAAGTAAGCTCGCATTCATCAAGCTCGCCTTCCATAAAGCGTGTTCTGATTATCTCGATAATTTTTTTCTCAAGCTTTTCAGGAGTCGGGTCTTCAAGAGTTCTTGTTGCCGCTTCTATTGAGTCTGCAAGCATAACGATGCCTGTTTCTTTTGTCTGCGGTTTTGGACCCGGATAACGATATTCTTCTTTGTTTCCGTCAGGGAAAATGTTTTCCTGGTCTTGTGCTTTATTATAAAAATAAGATACAAGTGTTGTTCCGTGATGCATTGGAATAAAATCAATAAGCACTTCAGGAAGTTTATATTTTCTTGCCAGGTCCATTCCTTGTTGGACGTGCGCAATTATAATCTGCGCGCTGGTTGTCGGCTGGAGCTTATCGTGTTTATTTATTTTATCAATCTGGTTCTCGATAAAAAATTCCGGCTCTACGGTTTTTCCTATGTCATGATAATAACATCCGACTCTTGCAAGAATCCTGTTTGCTCCGATTGCCTGCGATGCTTCTTCGGAAAGGTTTCCCATAATTATGCTGTGATGAAACGTTCCCGGCGCTTTCGATGAAAGCTCTTTTAACAGCGGGTGATTAAAGTCTGATAATTCAACGAGTGTGAGGTCAGTTGTAATCTTGAAAACTTTTTCATAAAAAATCAGAAGCCCGTAAGCAATAACAGGTGACATCACTGCGTTAATGCCGCCAAAAAGCAATTCCATCAGAACTTTATTGGTGTCTTCAGTTCTGTCAAAGCCGATTGCAAGTATGGATAACGAATAACCCAATAAAATAAAAAAGAAAGAGCGAAAAATCTGTGAGCGGTTTTTAATGTCCCGCACGCTGAATATTGCAAGCACGCTTGCGCAGAAGGAAATAAATGCAATCGTATAATCACCTCCGCGGATTGCCGCTACAAGAAAACAAATAATAACTGTTGTAAAAAATGATAATCGGGAATCAAATAAAATCGTGAGCATTATTGAAGCCACAGAAACAAATATCAACAGTTCAACAGGTGCGCTTACTGTTATTTTTAAGCTAATAAATGCAAAGAAACATTCAAGCAGTATCAAAGATGAGATGAGCGCAAGACGCAGATTATCCCTGAAAATTTTATTACGGATAAAATATAAAAACAAGGCATAGATAATCAATAGTATCAGCACCATAAAAAATTTACCGATATATTGCCTGAAGTAATCCTGAACTCCTATTCGTTCAAGCCGAATAGTCTTGTATGAATCAAGTTTTAATTTTGTCTGGCGTGTTATCGGGTCGTGTTTACTGATTATTCTTTCGTTCTCGCGAACAATCCCTATTGTTTTAGGAATTCTTTCTATTCTGTTGTTTAGCTCAACATCCGTAAGCTCTTTATTAAATAAAAGATTTGGTTGCAAATAAACTTTGGCAATTTCCTCTCCGGTTAATGCAAGATCTTCGTTTGCATTGATTTCCTTAATCCGCTGTCTGATTATGTTCCTGATTTCTTTTTCATCATAAACTCCATTAAGGTCTTTTATATCCTGAGTTCTGTTATCTGCAATGGATTCTATTGAAATTCTTCCTGATGTAATTTTTGCTTTTTCAGTATCAATTATATCATTTTTGCTTAAGTCCGATAAGGTATTTATTATAGAATTTTTGTAAATATTATATTGTGCAGCATTGTCTTTATATAAAGCATAAAGACTTTTCCACTCTTCGTTGCTAAAATCAATGGTTAATTGTGATTTAAGTGTTTGTAAGGCAGGGGAAAGAATGTCACCATCATTATTGGCTTCAAGTGTTTTCCCGGCATTCAAAACCTGCTCTATATTGTAAAATAAACTATCGAGCGCAGGTGTTATGTTTGGCTGATTGTTTAGTTTGTTATATACCGGAGCGAGATTTTTTATGATTTCATTTTTTTCGGCATCATATTCTTTGTCGTCACGGTAAATAGGAAATGAAAACGGAGCAATTAAATCTTCGTTCGACCAAACCGTTCCCACTTCGTATTCGGTTTCAATTGACTTATAGCTTGGCAGCATCAAGCTTATGAGGATTAAAGTCACAAGCCCGATTGCAATTTTTACTGAATTATCAGTTACAAATCTTAAAAATCCTTTATTGTTCTTATTTTGTGTTTTATCTTCCAATAAAATCTAAAAAGTAAATTACCTAAAAATATAAAAAAAAAGTAGTCCCGATGAATTCGAAACTACTTTTTAAAATTATTTTATACTGTGTTTGTTCCTTAAAAACAAACAAATTTATTTTTACAATTCGTATTTCGTCGAATAGGTAATTTTTTTGTCTTTAACAAGGTTGTTTATCTTGTCATTCAATTCAAGAACTTTTTCGTCCTGTCTGTCTTCGAGTGAATCAAAATCTTCCTCGGAATTACAAAAGTATATTTCCGAAAAATTATTTGAATTTTTCTTGTTCTCAAATGCCGAATAGCTGATTCCGCATTGCTCGTTAATATCTTTTAAATCATTTATAATTCCCATATAATCGCTTCTTTTTTCAGGAATTATGCTGTAATTAATTTCGAATATTACTTTCCCCATCGTATAATTTAATGTATAAAGTGCAATTTATATATGTTTTATTGAAAAATAAAGATAGAAATTGGTTTTTTGAGTAAAGTTTTATATATTTTTTGATAAGTTTTTTTCACCGATATTTATAGAATATGTGTAAAAAAGTGCTTCTGTCCATATTATTTCTTTGCGTCTTTTCTGCAAATTCTTATTCGCAATCCAACTCACCTGAAAGTCTTATCAATTCAGGTCTTGCTGATATTTATAATCTTAAATTTGATAATGCAGTAAAAACCTTCAAGGAAGTTCAGCGGCAATATCCCAATGACATAAAGGGGTATTTTTATGAATCCCTGGTCTATTTTTATTCTGCAATGGGTTCGCGAAGTGAATCGGAATTTGAAAAATATATGAATACTTCCGAAAAAGTAATTGATATTGCAGACAACCTCATCGATGATAACGAAAATAATTTCGATGCGATTTATTATAAAGGACAATCTCACAGCTATAGGTCATTGATTCTCTTAACGCTTAACAAAAATCTGCTCAGCGCTGCCTCTAACGGAAATGACGGTTACAGAATTTTAAGTGACGTAATTAAACGTAAGCCGGATTATTATGATGCATATATGGGGCTTGGCTTATATAAGATTTTTCTTGGGCTTGTTCCTGAAAAATTCAAATGGCTTTTATCGATAATCGGATTTGACGGGGACATAAAAGAAGGTGTTAATCTTTTAAAAACAGCGGCACAGAACGGAAAGTTTACTAAGATAGATTCAAAGATTGCTCTTGCGCTTTTTACTTTGCAGGAAAGAGAAGAAAAAGATGAAAGCATGGTGAAAACGATGGAAACAATCTGTGCGCAGTATCCTGAAAGCCCCATGTTTAAAATGATGCATGCCGGAGCTTTACAGTTGGTCGGGAGAACAGAAGAATCACTTCCATTGCTTGAAGATGCTCTTAGATTAAACAAGTTCTCAATGCAGAATGAAGTAAATAAAGGTGCAAACGGGCTGCTTGGTAACGTGTATTTTAAACGCAATGATTACGCTAACGCGATAAAATATCTCGAAGAACATTTAAAATATGTTCATCCGGAAGACAGATATAATATTAGTGTTTATAACTTGGCGGTTGCTTATGAAATGTCAGGCAACAGAGAAAAAGCTCTTGAAAAATACCGTGCAGTAAGAAAAGATTTCATAAATGAACGCGACGGCGAAACGGAGAAAATGTTTTACAGGTTTGCTCAGGACAGAATCAAAAATCCTATGAACCGTCTTGATTCGATTCTTACACTTGGATTGAATTTAAGAGAATCAAATAAATTGAGCGAAGCAGTAAATTTTTATGAAAATGTTTTAGCATCGGACATACTCGATGTTTATAAAAGCGATGATGATAAAGCGCGTTTATACTATGAAGCTGCCTTGACATATAATGTTAATGGCCAAGCCGATTTAGCTCAGGATTATTTCAGCAGAATAATAAATCTAAAACCAAAAACTGAAAACTGGTACGTGCCGTTTTCTTATTTCGAGCTTGGTAAAATTTATGCTCGTAAAAGTGATTGGCAAAAAGCCCATCAAATGTTTGAGAAAATTTCAGAATTCGATGAGTTTGAAATGAAACAGTCACTTGAAATGCGTCTAAAAAATTTCCGTGAAAAATATTAAGCCAATAACTAAGTAATTTCTTATCCATTTAATCAGGATTTTAAAATCGTTAAATTCCTGATTATGACTACGAATGTTCACCCACCTATAGAGTTAAAAGCGAACGCATTAATCCACGAAAAAAGTCCATATTTGCTTCAGCATGCCTATAATCCCGTTGACTGGCATCCATGGAATGAAAATACTCTAAAACTTGCAAAACAACTAAAAAAACCCATTTTTTTATCAATCGGCTATTCAACTTGCTACTGGTGTCACGTGATGGAACGAGAAGTTTTTGAAAACCCGGAAATTGCCAAATTAATGAATAAATATTTCATTAATATCAAAGTTGACCGCGAGGAACGTCCTGATATTGATAGAATTTATATGATGGCTTTGCAATCTATGACAGGCGCAGGCGGATGGCCTATGAGCATGTTTCTCACGACGGATTTGAAACCGTTTTATGGTGCAACATATATTCCGCCAAAAGCAAAATACGGACGCGCAGGTTTTGAAGATATTATTGGACAGGTTAATGAATTATGGAACACAAAACAAAATGAAATTCTTGAAAGCAGTAATGAAATTTATGCGCATCTTGAAAAAAGAATAAACTCCGTTTATAAAAAAGATGAAATCATAAACGATATGCCTGCAAAAAGCTGTTATGAGCTGTGCAGGAAAATTTTTGATTATGAAAACGGTGGTTTCGGTGAGGGAAATAAGTTTCCGAGAACATCGGTTCTCGATTTTTTATTAGCATACAATAAAGTTTATAAAGACATTGAAGCTCTCGATATGGTTACATATACCTGCCAGAAAATGTTTCTGGGAGGAATCTATGACCATCTCGGCGGGGGATTTCATCGCTACTCTGTCGATACAATCTGGAGAGTCCCGCATTTCGAAAAAATGCTTTACGATCAGGCGCAGTTAATTTGCACTTATATTGATGCATATCTTGTTTCGGACAATAAATTATTTTTGAGCGTTGCAGAAGATACTGCGAAGTTTATTTTAAATAACCTCGCAAGTTCTGAAGGTGCTTTTTACTCTGCGGAAGATGCTGAGAGTGCAACGGACGCTGATAAACCACATGAGAAAGCAGAAGGTGCATATAACCTCTGGTCAAAGGAAGAACTTGATAAAATTTTAGGCGATGATGCGGAAATTTTTAATTGTTATTTCGGAATCTTGCCTCACGGTAATACTCTTAACGACCCTCATGAAGTTTTTGGAAACAAAAACGTTTTATATATAGCTAACGATGTTTTCGATACTGCAAAAAAGTTTGATAAAACTCCTGAAGAAATATCTGAAACTATTTCATCATCAACAAAGAAGTTGTTAGAAGTTCGCAATAAACGACCTGCTCCGCATCTCGATGATAAAATTTTAACTTCATGGAATGCCTTAACGATAAAAGCATTCTGTAAGCTTTATCAGGTAACAGGAAATAATGAATATCTGAACATTGCAAAAAAAGCAACCGCATTTATTCAAGAAAAACTCTTCGATAAGAAAAATAAAACTTTGCTTCACAGGTTCAGAGAGGGGGAGTCAAAGTTCACTGCTTCGCTTGAGGATTATGCTTACTTAATTGATGCCTTGATTAACCTCTACGAATCATCTTTTGATGTTTCGTATCTTGAGTTTGCGATTGAGATTAATGAAATCACCATTAACAAGTTTTATGACAAAACAAACTCAGGTTTCTTTGATACTGAGATAAATGATGATATAATTTTACGCACAAAAGAAATTTATGACGGTGCAGAGCCGTCGGGCAACGCAATTCAGATTCAGAATTTATTAAAGCTTGGCGTCATTACAGGGAAAAATGAACTTACTGATATGGCAGTTAACTCCATAAAACTGTTTTTTGATGAACTTCAAAAGTATCCGTTCTCTTACCCGTGTTCGATTTCTGATTTAATGTTTTACTTAAATTCAGCTAAGGAAATTATTATAACAGGCGGTGATGACAAATCAAAAGAACTTTTAAATCAGGTATATGCGACCTATCTGCCTTTCAGAATTATCCTGAAAGCTGATAAAAATATTGAAAAAATTTCATCTTTTATAAATAATAAAACCTTTAATTTTGAAGAATCGAAGGTGTATGTTTGCAAAAATTACAAATGCGAATTACCCGTCTCCAATATTGAAGAATTAAATAATCTTTTAAAAAATTAATTATATGACATTCGATATAGACCTCATCAAATCGGTGTACGAGAAAAATAAAAAAAGAATTGCCGAAGCAAGAACAATGCTTAACAGGCCAATGACGCTATCGGAAAAAATTCTTTATGCTCACTTATGGGAAACTGCAAGAGCACCTTACCATGGTGGACAAGACTTCGCTGATTTTGCTCCCGATAGAGTTGCGTTGCAGGATGCGACTGCGCAGATGGCGTTGCTTCAGTTTATGTCGGCGGGAATCCCTAAGGTTGCTGTTCCATCGACTGTTCACTGCGACCACCTGATTCAGGCGGAGACAGGATTTCATCACGACATTGAGCGCGCAAAAAGAGAAAACAAAGAAGTTTATGATTTTCTTCAGAGCGTTTCTGCTAAATACGGTTTAGGTTACTGGAAACCCGGTGCAGGAATTATCCATCAGGTTGTGCTCGAAAATTATGCGTTCCCCGGCGGAATGATGATTGGAACGGACTCGCACACTCCCAACGCAGGCGGTCTCGGAATGATTGCAATTGGTGTCGGAGGGGCTGATGCTGTTGATGTCATGGCGGGGCTTCCATGGGAATTGAAATTTCCTAAATTCATCGGTGTAAAGCTCACAGGCAGACTCTCCGGCTGGGCATCTGCAAAAGATATTATCTTAAAGCTCTCGGGTATTCTTACTGTAAAAGGCGGAACGGGCTGTATCGTTGAATATTACGGCGACGGTGCTAACACAATTTCATGCACAGGCAAAGGAACGATTTGCAATATGGGTGCTGAAATAGGCGCGACAACTTCGCTATTTCCTTATGATAAAAAAATGTATGACTACCTTGTTGCTACAGGCAGAAAAGAAATCGGTGACTTAGCTGATGCGAATAAAGAATATTTAATTGCTGATGAAGGAAGCGAAGCTTATTATGACCAGGTGATTGAAATAAATTTAAGCGAACTCGAACCGCATATAAACGGACCTTATACTCCGGATTTAGCTTGGCCAATTTCAAAATTCAAAGAAGCAGTTAAAGAAAATAATTACCCGGCATCGTTAAGCGCGGCATTAATCGGAAGCTGCACGAATTCTTCTTATGAAGATATGGAGCGCGCTTCATCAGTTGCCGAGCAGGCAGTAGAGCAGGGCTTAAAGGCAAAAGCAATTTTTGGAATTACTCCCGGTTCTGAACAGGTTAAGGCAACCATCGAGCGTGACGGGCATCTTAAAATTTTTGAAACTGCCGGTGGAACGGTTCTTGCAAATGCCTGCGGTCCATGCATAGGTCAATGGAAACGCCACGACATAAAAGACGGAGAAAAAAATTCTATCATAGTTTCATATAACAGAAATTTCTCAAAACGTAATGACGGCAATGCTGCAACGCATTCATTCGTTGCATCTCCTGAGATTGTTACTGCGTTTGCTTTTGCTGGAACGCTTGAGTTTAATCCTCTTACTGATATGCTTGTAAATGAAAAAGGTGAGCTTGTAAAACTTAAAGAACCTGAAGGTGATGAACTACCTCAGGATGGTTTTATAAGAGATGAGGAAGGATTTCAGGCACCTCCGGCTGATGGAAGTGGTATTCAGGTAATTATAGAACCTGATAGCAATCGTTTGCAGAAGCTTGAACCGTTTAGAGCACCTGATATAAATAACGATTTCAAAAATCTTGCACTGCTCCTGAAAGTAAAAGGCAAATGCACGACCGACCATATTTCAATGGCAGGTCCATGGCTGAAATACCGCGGTCACCTTGATAATATTTCCAATAATATGTTCATCGGAGCTGTGAATTATTTTAACGATAAAATGAATCATGTTAAAAATACTCTGACAGGAAAATACTCCGAAGTTCCGAAAGTTGCGCGGGATTACAAAGCAAACGGAATCGGATGGATTGTAGTCGGTGAGGAAAATTACGGTGAAGGTTCATCACGCGAACACGCTGCGATGGAACCGCGTTATCTTGGTGCGAGAGTGATTATAGTAAAATCATTTGCCCGAATCCACGAAACTAATTTAAAGAAACAGGGAGTTCTTCCTCTGACTTTTGTCGATACGAATGATTATGATAAAATTTATGAAGATGACAGATTTGATTTACACATAGAAGATTTAAAACCCGGTGAAAGACTCCGCATGAGAGTAATTCATAAAGACCCGACAAAAGATGCTGATGTAATTTGGTTAAACCATACAATGAACGAACAGCAAATAGAATGGTTCAAAGCCGGCAGCGCATTGAATTTGATTGCAAAAAATAAAATAGGTTAAGGATTGATTTTATTTCTATGTTTTGTATTTATGTTTAATTACCCCTTAGAAAAGGGGGTTGGGGGGTTGTCTCAGGATTCTCTGCAATCCCTTGCAAACAAATGGGATGCTCTTGATAAGAAAATCGTTCTTAAACAAGTCGAAGATATAGATGAAGCAGTTGAGGAAATTGATTATCTCAATGCTGAATTAAAAAAGTTGTACTATAAATCAGGCGGAAAAAATGTTAAGCGCAATGATTGGGTTTTCCCTCTGAAGAACTGGACATCAATTTCTCATCGGCAGAACGGCAATGATTACATAGAAGAAAAGTTTGACTATTTTGATGGAAGCAACACAATAGGTCATCCCGCGCATGATATTATGATTCTGGATAACGATAAAGATTTGCTTGATGATTCAACAGGCAAGCCCGTTGATATAGTGAGCATGTCATCAGGGATTGTTGTTGCAACCGATACAACCTGGAAAATCGGCTCACTGCTTCGCGGCGGGAAATATGTTAAGATTTACGATGTAACGAACGACAAGATGATTTATTATTCGCATCTTTCGACTGTCAATGTCAAGCCCGGTGACATAATAAATGCCGGTGATAAAATTGGCGAGGTTGGAAGAACAGGACGCAAGACAATTTTGCCTGAAGGAAAGACACATTTGCATGTTGCGCTTTTATATTTCGATGATGGATATCCAATGCCTGAACCGATTATAAAAGATATTTTTTCAACAAAAGAAAAATTTTTGAAAGAAAATGCCCGTTAAAAAAACTACAAAGACTGTAACCAAAACTACTACAAAGAAACCTTCCAAAAGCTCCAAAGGAAATCAGATTAAAATTTATTCCTGGAACGTGAACGGAATCCGTGCTATCGAGAAAAAAGGTTTTCGCGACTGGATAAATAACTGCGCAGGTGACATTGTTTGTTTGCAGGAAACAAAAGCGCAGCCCGACCAGATTACCGACAGCTTAAAAAACATCGGCAGTTATAAATCTTATTGGTTTTCTGCGCAGAAAAAAGGTTATTCAAGCGTTGCGATTTATTCAACTATTGAGCCGCAGGCAATCGTTAATGGTCTTAACGTCGAGAAATTTGACGTCGAAGGTCGCGTTATTTTTGCCGAGTACGATAAGTTTGTTCTTGCGAATGTTTATTTCCCGAACGGCGGCAGAGGACCTGAGCGTGTTGAATTCAAATTAGATTTTTATGACGGTTTATTTTATTATCTTAACAGAAATTTCAAAGGCAGAAAAGGAATTATCGTAACGGGTGATTATAACACCGCGCATCAGGATATTGACCTTGCAAAACCCGACAGATGGAGCAAGGTTTCCGGTTACCTTCCCGAAGAAAGAAAATGGATTGACCATATTGTGAATCTTGGTTACACCGATGTGTTCAGATTATTTAATAAAGAAGGCGGACAATATACATATTGGGACCAGATTTCGAGAAGCCGCGACCGCAACGAGGGCTGGCGAATTGATTATTTTATGGTGTCAAATGAGTTTGTGCCTTATGTAAAAGATTGCAGAATTTATCCCGAGATTATGGGCAGCGACCATTGTCCAATCAGTGTAACAATTGAAGTCTAAGTCAATTAAATCAAAATGAAAGCTGCAGTCCTGCATCAGGTTGGAAAAATTGAAGACTTAGAAAAAAATCTTCTTGTCGAAGAAGTTGACACCCCCCAAATAAATTCCGATGAAGTTTTAATCCAAATTAATTATGCTGCTTTAAATCACCGTGATGTATTTATTACTCAAGGATTGTATTCGGGCATAAATCTCCCGTGTATTCTTGGTTCAGATTGCAGCGGTGTAGTTGTTGAAAAAGGAAGTAATGTTAAAAATGTTTCCGAAGGCGATGAAGTGGTTGTTAATCCGTCACTCAATTGGGGTGATAACGAAAAACACCAAATAGAAAAAAATTATAAAATACTCGGACTTCCCGATAACGGAACGTTTGCAGAGTATCTTAAAATCAATAAATATTTCGTTCACAAAAAACCCGGCAATCTTTCAATGCTCGAGGCAGGCGCTCTTCCTCTTGGCGGTGCAACCGCTTACCGTGCAACGATTTTAAAAGGTGATATTAAAAAAAATGAAAATCTTTTAGCCGCAAGAAAAGGCAAACTTGGTTACAGTGCTGTTACTTCGCAAAGTATGATTATAAAATCAAATATTAAAAATAATGAAAATGTTTTAGTAACGGGAATCGGCGGGGGAGTCGCAACGTTTGCATTACTGTTTGCTCTTTCAAGAACACCGAATGTTTTTGTAACTTCGGGTAAGGATTCTAAAATTCAGAAAGCAAAACATCTCGGAGCAATAGATGGTGTGAATTATAAAAACGAAAACTGGTCTAAAGAGCTTCTGCAAAAAATGAATTATAAAATCGATGTGATTATCGATGGAACAGGCGGTGAACCATTAGCAAAGCTTATGGAAATGTGCTCTTATGGAGCAAGGATTGTTTCTTATGGCGCAACGCTTGGTGATATTCCGAACTTTGCAGTGCGCAGAATTTTCTGGAAACAGCTTCAGTTATTGGGCACTACTATGGCTTCTGACAAAGATTTCAAAAAAATGCTGGAATATGTTGAGGTCAATAACATAAAACCCGTTATCGATGATGTATTTGAGTTAAATAATATTGCGAAAGCGTTTAAAAGAATGGAATCCGGTCAGCAGTTTGGGAAAATTGTAATAAAAATAAACTAATCTTTTCTTAATTCCTCGAGTTTTTTTCTCACTTCATTCAATTCCTTATCTATATCATCAAATTCATTCTGAAATTCCTGTGAAGAAAAATAATCTTCTTTCTTTTCAGGTATATCAACTTCAGCGGAAAGTTTTAAAGAGGGGGATTTGCGTGTAGCTTTGAATGATTTATATTTCTCAATAAATGTTTTTACTCCCTGAACGATGCCGCTATATGTGTGGATGGTATCCATAATGCTCGGCTCGATGTTGCGCTTAATCTTCTGTTCAAATTCAACGATATCATCGACAGCATATTTCACTTTGTCAACGGCTGAGTTGACTGTATCCATCGTGGTATTAGCTTTTTCGGTAATCATATTTGCCGTATCAATGAATGTGTTAAATTTTTCAATTGATGGTTCAATTTTTGTCTTAATTTCGGCGAAGTTTTTATTTAAGTCATCAACTTTAACTTTCACGGCATCAACGCCTTTTATCAACTTTGAAACCAAAATTACAAAAAAGAGAAAAAGCAAAAGCACGATAATGTTAATTGCAATCTGTGTATAAGTTAAGATTTCGTTTCCCATCGTTATAAAATTGAAAGTTAAGAAAGAGATATCCCCGCTCATAAGTAATGAACGGGGATATTTTAAAGATTATAAAAGATTAATTATCGGACTTATTTTTTTCTTTGTTGTAAGCCTCTACACCTGCATTGAAAGCATCTTTTATCTTGCTTGCTTCAACGTTCATTTTATCTTTTGCAGTTGAAAAAGAATCTGAAGCTTTGCCTTTTGCATCGGTTAAGATTTTGTTGGCATCATGAATTAAAGAATTTGCTTTTTCCTTTGCTTCGTGAATGAGCTTCTCCGATTTTTTCTTCCCTTCATTAATCATTGTCTGGGCTCTTTCTTTTGCAATCTGCATAAATTCAGATGTATCGTCAATGAATTCATCTTTTTTGATTTTGATGTCTGCTCGCAATTCACGTCCGCTTTTAGGCGCATATAGTAAAGCTACAATGCCTCCAACTATGCCGCCTGCAAGTAATCCGAGTAAGAATCCTTTTGTTCCTCTGTTATTGTCTTCCATTTAAATCTCCTTAATTTTATAAAGTTTTCATCTATAGTAATTATAACTTATCAAATTATAACCACTATAGACGTATAAAAATTTATGTATATATTGGATATTAATCAATTGAAAAGATTATATACCCGAAAGTAAAAATGTCACCCTGTACTGGTTTCAGAGCCAAAAACTTTAATTTCTTTATGAATTTTTGCTTGGATTCCCGCGTGACCCATAGGGTACCCCGCGGGAATGACAACCGGGAGTTTTATATATTTATTGCCTCGCCGTGAGCCACGCCTGCTGCCTCAAGAATAGACTCCGCATATGAAGGATGCGCATGAACAGTCTGAATTATGCTTTTTCCTGTTCCTTCAAGTGTTTTTGCCATCACAAGCTCACTGATAATCTCAGTTGCTTCAGCTCCAACAATATGCGCTCCGATTAGCTCATCAAATTTCTTGTCAAAAATCAGTTTTACCATACCTGCAGTTTCTCCAGTTCCGCGCGCTTTTCCGTTTGCAGAATAAGGAAACTTGCCAACTTTAACTTCGTATCCTGTCGCTTTTGCTTTTTCCTCGGTTAAACCGACTGATGCAACCTGCGGTATGCAATATGTACATCCCGGAATGTTTAAATAGTCTAAATCGATTGCATCCAGCCCTTTTATTTTTTCTACGCAATTAACTGCCTCAGCAGAGGCAACATGAGCAAGAAATGGTTTTCCTTTCGCGTCAATCAATGCGCAGTCGCCGATTGCATAAAATCCGGGAACGTTTGTTTTGTAATCCTTATCAACCTTAACAGTATTTTTGTAAAGCTCAATTCCGGCATTTTCAAGTCCCATGTCTTCAATGTTTCCCATAACACCTATTGCAAGCAACACACAATCGGATTCAAGGGTTTCATTTGTCTTGCCTGAAACTTTTGTAAGAACTTTGTTGCCTTTCACTTCTATTGATTCTGTCTTTGTGTCTGTAAAAATCTTGATTCCTTTTTTCTTGAACTCCTTTGCAACAACGTCTGAAATTTCTTTATCTTCTACAGGTAAAATGCTTGGAAGCATTTCAATTATTGTAACTTCAGTTCCGAAAGCATTATAGAAGTATGCAAATTCAGCTCCGATTGCTCCGCTTCCGACGATAACCATTGTTTTGGGCACTTTTTCCTGAATCATTGCTCCGGTTGATGAAAGAATTTTTTTCTCATCGAATTTTATTCCGGGCAGAGTCCTTGCTCTTGCGCCTGTTGCAATAATCGTATGCTTGCTTTTAATTGTCTCAAGCACTTTTCCGTCTTTGCCTGTAATTTTTATTGTCTTATCTTTATTTATGTATGCACTTCCTACAAAAACGGTAATTTTATTTTTCTTCATCAAATATTTTACACCCTGCTCAGATTTATCGGCAACACCTCTTGACCTTGCAATGATTTTTGGAAAATCAAATGAAATATTATCAGCGCTGAGAGCATAATCTTTCAAATGTCCAAGCGTATTCATTATTTCCGCATTTTTCAGCAATGCTTTTGTCGGGATACATCCCCAATTAAGACAAACTCCGCCCAAACGGTCGCGTTCAATAATTGCAGTTTTAAATCCTAATTGTGCCGCTCTCACCGCTGCGGTGTAGCCGCCCGGTCCGCTTCCTATTACAACCACGTCAAATTCTTGCATCTTTTATAGTATGTTTTGTGTTTAATAATATTATGAGAATATATAAATTAACTATACTCTTTTTTTAACTCAATGTAATACGAAATCTAAAGCGAAACTTGTAAAAAATGTTCGAAAAACTCTTTAAATCCATCTTGTTTATTACATCGATTATCATAATAATCGCAATTGTTATTCTTATTTATAATTATTTCGATGAACTCTTATAATTTAGGAAAAATATTAATTTATACGGGGATTGTAATTGTTGTAGTTGGAGGGATTTTAATGCTCTTCAATCGTATTCCTTTTATCGGCAAGTTGCCCGGCGACATTTCAATCAAAGGAAAAAACTTTGAGATTTATTTCCCGATTGTAACGTGCATTGTAATCAGTATAATTCTTTCTCTTATTTTTTACTTGATAAGATATTTTAAATCAAATTAGTAACTCAATAATTCTTCGATTTTATTTTTAATTTGTTTTATGTCGGAGGAATTTAATGTCCTCACGGGTGCGTCTAAATTCTCAAAACAATTTTCAATAACCATCCTTAATACGCGGTTTGAAATAATTTCAAGTTCTTTATGGTCATAAATAATTAATACCTTTCCGCATTTATTTACTGAACCGCATATTAATCCTTCGTTTACATCAGAAATGTTTAAAATTGTAAGAAGGTTGAATTTTAAATCGTCACTATAAAGCTTCTGAACATCATCGTTTAATTTACTCTTGCCGATTAATATCACCAATAGCTCATCACTTTCGCCGCTTAGTTCATAAGCATTAAATTCCTCTGCTGAGCCGGGATTATCATTAAGAGCTTCTTCTTTAATCGTATCAAGTTCTTTTTTTGAAAAAATTTTATTTTCTTTTAAGTAATTTTCAAAACTTTCCAATGAAGTAATTCCGGTTACTTGATTAAGAATCACCAGAGGTTTATTCCCTTTTTTGAAGCTATTAACTCCGGATTTTATATGATTAAATGTTTCAAAAAAATTGTTTTCATCAACTTCAATTAAATTAATAACCGCAGGATTCAAAATATTCAAATTATTAATGTCATCAGTATTAATATTAAAAATAATATTTAATTCATGCTCGCGTGAAGTTAATAAATTATCCAATAATTCTCCTTTCGCATTTGAGTCATAACTCAAATCAACAAGAACAATTTCATCACTTAAATTTTCTTTATGCTCAAACGCTGTCTTCATTGGTATTAAATATTTCGTAATGTCGTTTGAGTTTCTGAAAATTTTATTTTTTTCATTTGAACCCCATAACATTTTATAAATCGATGTGTCGTTATCCGTATAAACCCAATCGCTGTTATGCTTCAGGAGCAGGCAAAGAATAGCCTGAGTAATACCTGATGATTGATTTTGGATTGATGAGTATAAAACCAAAAATTTATAAATTTCCTTGAATTGTATCTCGGAGAGACCGCAGAGATTATCGGTAACGGGTTTTTTCTTATTTGACCTTTTTCGTTCCTGTTCCAATAAGCTAATGATTATTAATTCATTAAATATAAATCAATTGTTTAGTATATTAAAGCCAATTGAAACAAGCATCTACAGTCCAGTGCAGTCTTTAGAGTTTAGAAACATCTCAAAAAACTTCGGTAATTTTTGCGCATTAAAAAATATTTCTCTTCAAATTCCCGTTAATTCAATTTATTGCCTTCTCGGAGAAAACGGCGCGGGAAAGTCTACGTTAATGAAAATCCTTGCAGGCGTTTATCAGCCGGATTCCGGAAGCATTTATTTAAGTGGCAGTGAAATAAATTTTTCTTCGCCGCATGATGCAATTGATAAGGGAATCGGGATGATTTATCAGCATTTTATGCTTATCGAGGACTTTACCGTTCTTGAAAATGTGATTCTGGGCAATGAGTTTGTAAAAAATGCCAAAATAGATTTCAAAAAAACATATAAAATTTTAAATGATTTAATTGCAAAATATAATTTAAATCTCGATTTAAAGAAAAAAATTTCTACGTTGAGCGTAGGTGAACAGCAAAAAGTTGAGATACTTAAAATACTTTATAGAAATCCCGATATAATAATTCTCGATGAGCCGACCGCAGTTTTGTCTCCCGATGAAATTAAAAACCTGTTTGCAATTATAAAAAGATTTAAGGAAGAAAATAAAACCGTTATTCTCATAACTCACAAGCTTAATGAAGTAAAAGAAATCAGCGACTATGTCTCGGTTCTGCGAAGAGGCGAGTTAGTTTTTACCTCTGAAACAAAAAATCTTGATATAGATAAACTTGCATTTGAAATAATAGGAGAGAAGTTTGAAATTTCAGATTTTGAAAAACAAATAATTGATGATGAAAGCGTTCTTCTTGAATTTCTAAATGTGAACACTTCCTCGATTGAAAAAAATAATCTCAAAAATTTTTCATTTAACTTAAATAAATACGAAATTCACGGTATTTGCGGTGTTGAAGGAAACGGCCAAAGTGAACTTGTTGATATTCTTGCCGGATTGGATGAAGACTTTTCAGGGGAATTAAATTTAAAAACAAAAAAAATCTCGGTTGTTCCTGATGACAGAATAAAAAAAGGATTAATTGCCGAATATGATATTCCGGAAAATATTTTTATTAAATCTTCACAAAATATTTATAATAAAAGCGAGCATAGAGATAACTCTCTAAGGTTAATTTCGAAATATGATATCCGGACTCCCGATGTTCTTCAAAAAACAAAATACTTGTCGGGAGGAAATCAGCAAAAAGTAATTTGCGCTCGTGAAATTGAGCTTGGTAATGACATTCTTGTCTTTTATAACCCGACGCGAGGCATAGATATCAAAGCCACTTATTCAATTCAGTCAAAAATTATCGATGAACGCAATAAAGGCAAAGCAGTTTTGCTAATCTCATCGGATATTGATGAGTTACTATCTTTGTCTGATAGATTAAGCATCATTTATCGCGGTGAGATAATTAAGACCTATGAAAAAAATGAATTTCAGAATTTATTGCAGGAGGATAGAAATCTTCTTCAGCAGGAAATAGGAAAATTAATGATTGGAATAAAGCTTAAATAAAATTGAATAAAGAATTAAAGATAAATACCATTTCAATCTCGCTTTCTTTAATTATTACTCTCGTAATAATTACTTTATTCCTGTTTACGCTCTCAAAAAATCCTTTTGAAATATATTCCGTTATGCTCGGTGAAGTGTTCGGGAGTTTTTACGGCTTCGGACAAATGCTTTTTAAGGCAACACCATTAATTATCATCGGATGCGGACTTGCAATTTGTTTTCACGCATCGTTGTTTAACATCGGCGCAGAAGGACAATTAAATGCAGGTTCGTTTGTTACAGCAATTGTTCTTGTTGCATTGAGTGACCTGCCGTTTATATTAGCATTTATTATCTCTGTTGCCTGCGGTTTTTTAGTTAGCGGATTGTTCGGGCTTATTCCTGCAATCATAAAAATCAAAAAAGGTGTAAATGAAGTCATTACAACTATAATGATGAATTTCATAATTCTTTATCTTGTAAATTATTTTTTAATGAATTTCTTTACAGTTCCTGCAACCCAGCGAACGATAAAAATTCCTGAGAGTTTTATGTTGCCGCAGGCATCCGATTTAATTTCCGCTTTTCAGGGTTCTGCATTAAACATAACTTTCATATTTGCAATCCTTCTTGCTTTGATAATTTATTTTATTATTTACAAAACAAGATTTGGCTACAACATCCGCGCGGTTGGCTTTAATGAAATTGCATCCGCATACATAGGTTTGAAGCCTGCAAGAATAACTTTGCTTTCATTTTTTATCGGAGCAGGTGTAATTTCCCTTGCGGGAATTAATTTCGTAATGGGTTATAAAGGTTATTACGAATTCGGTTACACAAACAATATCGGCTTTACTGCAATTGCAGTTGCGCTTCTTGCTCGCAATCATCCCATTGGAATAATTTTTTCAGCCCTACTATTTGCATTTTTGGATTTTGGTGGATTGGCAGTTAATCAGATAATTCCAAAAGAAGTGATTCTTGTAATTGAGGCGCTTGTAATTTTGAGCATCATATCGGTTAATAAACTAACCGAAAATTATTTTAATAAAACTTAAGAAGTCATCCTCGCGAAAGCGGGGATCCCAATACGTCAGAATTTGGAAATTCTTTCAACAATATTTTCAGTTGCATTTTTAGCGCAGGTAATCCGCCTGATGACTCCGTATTATCTCGGTGCTTCCGGTGCGAATTTTTCCGAACGTGGGGGAGTAATAAACATTGCAATAGAAGGATTTATGATTTCAGGGGCATTTTGCTTTGCCTTATTCAGCATAACATTCGGCAATTCAATGCTCGCATTATTTTTAACTCTTCTAATAAATTTACTTCTTGCAGGTTTTTATTCTTTGTTTGCGCTGAAATTAAAGCTTAACCAGATTTTAATCGGTGTCGGGTTTAATATGCTTATTACCGGACTTGCAAAATTTTTTATGATGTTAATTTTTCAAAGCTCAAGCAACACCTCAAGATTTGATGAGCTTCCAAGATTAGAATTTTTAAGAATCATTCCTTTTGTTGGTGATGTGCTGTCCGACTTTATTATTCTTTTTGCCATTGCTCTGATTTTCATTTCTAATTTCCTTCTCTATAAAACGAAGTTTGGTTTGAGACTGCGCGCGTGCGGAGAAAATCCCGAAGCTGCAGAGTCATCAGGCGTGAATGTTCATCTTTATAAGCTGTATGGAATTTTATTAAGCGGATTTCTCAGCGGGCTTGGCGGAATCTGGCTTGCATCAGTACAGAATAGTTACTCCGATGGAATGATTGCTGGCAGGGGATACATCGCAATTGCCGCAATGATAATCGGGAAGTGGAAACCTGTCAATATTTTCTTTGCGTGTTTACTTTTCGCTTTCTTTGAAGCGCTTGAAATCAGCCTGCAGATTGTGGAAACAGGATTCCCAACGCAGTTTATACAAATGCTTCCTTATTTAATAACGATTTTGGTTTTGATTGGATTTATCGGTAAGACGAAACCGCCTGCCGCAGATGGCGTGCCTTATTAATTTTTTTAAATAATAAAGTATCCTCCTTAATAAAGGTAAATACAAAATTTGGAGAAAATTTAAATAGCCACGAGCTTTAGCTCGTGGTTGCTTATTGTTAAAAATTTTGGCTTTAGCCGCAAATAAATTAATGGCTAAAGCCCTAAACTTCAAAATCTTTACTCCACGAGTTAAAACTCATGGCAAAGTATTTTTATCCAAAATAATATATAGTCATCTTAATAAAGGGGAACAAAGGGAGTTGTAAAAATTAGTTTCTTACATCTTTACCCCAGAACAATTTTCTATTCAAGGTATTAAAATAATTCGAACGCTTACGTTTTATTATCTTAATCGAGTAATCGGCTTTAGTAATTTTAAATTCTGCCGGAGCTTTAAAATTTTTGAATTCCTGTCCGTCAGATGTAACGCGCACGTCAACATTTTTATTTACACGAATGTTTATCTCTCCATTATCAGGGAAAATAATCGGTCTTACGGTCAAGGTATGCGGACAAATCGGAGTAGATATAAAAACTTTGCTGTCAAGCGTGATAATCGGTCCTCCGGCTGACATTGAATACCCGGTTGAGCCGGTCGGAGTTGAAAGAATAATCCCATCGGCAACAAACTTGACAACTTTATTTGAACTATAATCAACCTCAAGTTCTATCATTCTTATCGAATTCGCGCGGTCAATAACAATGTCATTCAACGAGTAAAAAAATTTACCTCCCGGCAATCTCGTTTTTAGAACAACCCTTTCGCTTAATCTATAATTTTCGTTCAGAATATCTTTCAATAATTCCGAAAGGTCCTTCACCGAAAACTCAGCCATAAAACCGAGGTTACCTGCATTGATGCCAAGTATGGGTATCCCGCTGGCACCTATTTTCCGGGCGGTATAAAGGAAAGTTCCATCTCCACCTAAAGAAATAATAAAATTTACTTTTTTAAGAATGTTTGAAAACTTTGTGCAATGCCTCGATAAAGATTTATCAAGTCTGTTTTTAAAAGAATCATCTATATAAAACTCAATATCTTTTTTAGCAAAAAGATTTGCAACCTGATTTAAGATTATGCAGACCTGCTCTTTATTTATATTTCCCGTTATTCCGAAAATCATTTGTTTTCTTCGCTTGATGCGGAATCCTGTGACGGTAATTCAGATGCTCCTGCGCTTTCTTTATTTTTCTCATTGACATAATTAAGTTTCAATTCAGCCAAAACAGCATCAATAAATCTGGTTTCGGATTCATCCAGATTACCTGCAGTTTTGTTTTTCAGCATTTCGACCATGTCAATTGAAATTTCAGCCTGCCCTAAATCACGCTCGATTTTATTTGTCATCGGATTATGAATCTTGCCAAGCTGCATCATGGTCTGCAGGTGAAAACTGTGAATGAGTGCTCTAAATAAATCTAAATTCTTTTCTTCGCTCATTATATAAATTTTATTTATCTAAATAATTTTTTTGTAGCAAATACATATAAGGTTGAATCAGATGATTCTCAAATAAATAAGGCAAGTTTAACGTTTTAACATAATCATAATAATCCGGTGTAACCATCAAAACAATAGGAACACCTGCAGGATAATAATCCATTGTCTTCGCGTAGCTCGGCTCGCCAAGCTTTGGAAGATATTTACTGATTGAAGTCATGTATATTAAATTTCCCATATAATCATTCAGAATATCCCGCGCGTTGGTAAGCGAATTTGCAATTTCACCTACCATCAAATCAAATATTATTTTATCTATCAAGCCCATTTTAGAAGTAATGGAATCCAAATCACTGTAAGGATTTACCTTACTGAAATCATCTAACGTTTGAACAGTCAAAGGAGTTTCAGGCACCCAGTCTTCTGAATTATAAACTCTCAGAGACCATCCGCCTTTGGTAATGTTATCATAATCATAAGCATAAAAAAGATTTCCGGGTTTCGGCGGAGCGCTTGAGTATGTTTTGAACTTTACATCACCAGGAATCTGTCCTTCCCTGAAATAATACAAATAAGAAGTAAGCAAATATGAGATTGCGCCTCCCTGGCTGTGACCCATTATAAGATAGTCTTTCACGCCTTTACTATAATATTCATTTATTTTTTTTACAATGTCAGGTGCGAGACTTGCCATGCCGATGAGCCATCCTGAATGCACAAATGCCCGCGGATGCTCTGCGAGCTTATATGCAAAAATATTTTCAGGAGATATTATTATTGTTCCCGTTGCAGGGGTCATTGCGGCATAAAAATCCTCAGCCCATGAATTCGTCTGAAGCGTTGTTCCTCTGATGCTTATAACTCCGACAGAATCATCTCTCAGCCACAAATCCCAGCGGTTATCGAGCCCGACTGAATCAGACCGGTAAACCATTTCATATCCCTGAGGCACAGCAAATGGCAGTGTATTCCATATTGAAGTATCGACCTGATGATCTGTTATGCTGAGCATTGCAGAATATTCTACAGGGTCAAAATACGGCTGCAATTTATTCTGTGCGGTAACAAAATTAAAACTGATAAAAATTAAAAAAATAGAAAAAATGATTTTTCTCATTCTTATTTTTTAATCTTTTTTTAATTTGCAAACTGTTTAATCTTAAATTACTAATTAATAGTGTAATCATAAATCCTAATCACGTAACCCTAATTGTAAATTTAATTTACGTAAAGCTATTTGGTTTTGTATATAAAATAAAAATACTAAGGATTACACTGTAAGTAATATTTCCTATCGGGTCAAATGAACCCCCTGCAAAAAAGAAAACTGATAATGCAAGAAAAATTCCGGTTAACACATACTTATAATTTTGAAGTATTTTTTTATCGCGGATATATTTCAAAAAATTAATACACACAAATACATATATTGAGACATAAATCAATAAAGCAAATATCCCGCGTTCCATATAAATTTGTACAAAGTCATTGTGCCAGCTATTGATGCTTTTATCGACAATTTCATTCTTTAATGGAAAAATAATGCTAAAGGTGTTAGGACCAAAACCTGTAACAGGACGTTGCCCCATTAGCTGTATAAATCCCTGCCACAGAAAATTCCTGTCACTTGTAAACTCGGTAATGTTTAACAGCATACTGAACCGTTCATTCACTTCGGGAACGAAAATTAGTGCAAGAACAGAAACAATTATTAGTAATAAAAGCAAAAATCTTTCTTTCATAATCCCGCATATTAAAATCAAAATTCCTGCGGCAACCCAATGCACACGGTTTAAAGTAAAGAAAATTCCGGCAAAAATTATGATGATAAATATATACCAATAAATTTTTTTCGGGAATATTTTTTCGTTCTTTGCTGAAAAAAGTCCAAGTGATAACACAGAAGTTAAATATATTCCCAGTGTGTAATATCCGCTTGTAGTTGATTGCGCTCTTTCAGACCATTCAAGAAAAAAACTCAAAGAACCGTATATCGATGCAATTAAAGCTGTAGTAAAAAGAAAAGAAAAAATTAAATTTAATTTTTCTGAATTAAGGTTATTAATCGCATACAGGCAGGCAATGAATGAAAAATTAAAAATAATTATGAAAGGAATATTTTTGCTGCTTGCGGTAAAATCAACTGATAAAAAAACCGATATAAGGCTAAGTACCGCAAATAGTGAATACAGATAAACAAGAGTATTTTTTAAAAAAGAAAAATTCTTCTTAAAAATTATTAATGCAAACGAAAAAATTATAGTGAGTGAAACTAAAAACTGCCCTGCCGCGGTAGAAAAAATATTAAAAGTTATAAGCAAAAGAAATAAAATCCATAGAATTCTTCTGCTTGTAGAATCGTACGAATCGAGTTGTAAGTAAGAGCTTAATTTATTCAATCGTTTAGTTGAAAATTTTCTTAAGTCTTTTAGTTACCGGATGAAAAAAAATCAGAATTTTTCTTATCCAATCGGGTTTTTGTTTGTCTAATTGAGCATCAAAATTCCAACGGCTTTCTGCTATGCGTTCCTTCATAACTTCAGGATGCGGTTCATTAAATTTTTTCAGATTGCCAATTTCATCATAATTCTGAAGCTTTGAAATTTTTTCCTGAATTTTCTCAGAATCATTATATAGCAGCTCAAAGTCTATTCGTTTTTTAATAAGCTTTTCAGGCGGACGAACCCAACCGTAATGATAAATCTCTGCATTAATATCTTTGACAAACAGCTTGCTCCCATCTTTATGCCTGAAATCCATCGCATCACCCCATGAAACTATGTCATCTCTTCTTCTGATGACCCGTGATTCTTTTGGGTACCATTTCCGGTAATTATCCTGATAGTAGTCATAGCTTCCGTAAAAATGTTTATATCTGAATCTTAATCCCTCAACTTTTTCCTCATTCAAATATTTTTCCATCGCATTACGGACTACAGGATAATATTTTTCATGCAAGACTTCATCCGACTGAATATAAAAGCACCAATCGCCGGAACATTTTTTTAATGCTTTATTAGTTTCTTCGGATAAAACCAATCCGTCCTTCAGCTTGTCATCCCATTCGCTTTCAAAAATTTTTATCTTCTTGTCATTAATTGTTTCAGCGATTGATTTAACTGCTTCAAGAGTTCCATCCTTTGACTTACCAACGTTAATAATCATCTCATCGCATAAGGGAAGAATGGAAAGAATGGCTTCCTTAAACGGATAAACATACATAATCCCGTTTCTAATAATCGTAAATCCGGAAACTCTCATAAATTTGTTTCCTGAAATCTGAACTGCATGTTATAAAGTTTTTTGTAAAGCCCGCTTGTGAGAAGCAGTTCCTGATGCGTTCCGGTTTCTACAATTTTTCCTCTTTCAAGAACAATTATCTTGTCTGCATTTTGTATTGTCGAAAGACGGTGAGCAATAACAATTGAAGTTCTGCCCTGCATAAGGGTTTCAATTGCCTGCTGGACAAGTATTTCAGATTCCGTATCGAGCGCAGACGTTGCTTCATCCAGAATAAGTATCGGAGGATTTTTCAAGAGTGCTCTTGCAATAGATAATCGCTGTCTTTCACCGCCGGAAAGTTTTACTCCGCGGTCACCGATTAATGTATCATAACCGTTCGACAGTTTTTCGATGAACTTATGCGCGTTGGCAGCCTTTGCAGCTTCAACAATTTTTTCAATTGGAATTTCATTTTCACCATAAGCAATATTATTTTGAACAGTATCATTAAACAAAATCGTTTCCTGATTTACAATGCCCATCAAACTTCTGAGCGATTCAATCTTAATCTTTTTAATGTTTGTTCCGTCAAAAAATAAATTTCCTTCAGTTAAATCATAAAATCTCGGAATCAAATCTACAAGCGAAGTCTTTCCCGCACCGCTTGGACCAACAATGGCAATGATTTGTCCTTTCTTAACTTCAAGATTTATATTTTTAAGTATGTAATCACTTCTCTCATATTTAAATGAAGCATCTTTGAACTCGATATTATTCTTGAACTCTTTCAGCTCAACTGCATCAGGTGCATCTTTTATTTTTGTTTCCGTATCAAGAAGGTCAAAAACTCTCTCTGCAGCCGCAGAACCTTCTTTGTAGCTGTTAAAAACTTGTCCGAAAAGTTTCAGCGAAGGCATCATCTGAAAAAACACTGCAAGATAAAAAATAAATCCTCCCGGCGTCATGTCACTTTGCCCTAAAAGAATTTCCTGTCCAAAGAAATAAAGAATAATAACTATGGTAAGAACTCCAATTGTTTCCGATATAGGTGAAGCTAATGCTCTTTTCCTGAAAATCTTTACCATCAAATCAAAATAAGAATTATTTTCCTCATTGAATTTTTTCTTCTCATAATTTTCCATTCCGAATGCCTTCACTATCCTGATAGCGCCAAGCGTTTCATCGAGTGTAGATGTAATATCGGAAATCTTTTCCTGTGACTTTCTGCTGCTTCGCTTCAGCGAGTTGCCGATTTTACTTAAAATAAAAGCTGTTACCGGTGAAAGAAGAAAAATTATAAGTGTCAGTTTCCAGTTGAATAAAAATAATACAATCGAAAACACGATTATCGTCGGAGGGTCGCGGAACAAGCTGTTCATAACTGCTATCACCGAGTCTTTTATAATCTGAATGTCATTTATTATACGCGATATTAAATTTCCTTTGCGCTCTTCTGTGAAAAAGCTCAGAGGTAATTCAAGGTAATGTTTATATAAGTCGAATCTCAAATCTTTTAGAATTCCTTGTTCGACAAACGCCATATAATATGACTGCAGGTAACTGAAAAGATTTTTTAACGCGAATGTGATGAGAATCAGCAAACATAAATATTTCAGAACATCAAGCTTATCATATTGCGTTACAATCTGTCCGAAATAATTTACAATCATGTCCTTAATGTCAAAGACAGATGTTACCTGTGAGGGCGCAACGGTCGGAGTTTCTTTAAACAATAAATCAATAAACGGAAAAATCATCATTAATGAGAGAAGGTTGAAGATGACAGTCAGCACCGTAAAAACATTTGACAGCATCAGCTTCTTAAAATACGGCTTTACGTATCTGAATATTCTTCTGTAAATTTTCATTTAGCTTCAGGTTTATTTTGTATTTCACGCATCTTCATATATGTCAAAAGTTTTGTTATCATGTGAAAATATGAAACCATCAAGCCTGTTATTCCTTCAAGAAATCCTGCCTGGAAGACAAACTTTTTAATGAATTCAAAAGACGGAATGAAAAATAAATATAAAAAAGTAATTTTTTTCTTATTTGATTTTTCAATTGCTGACAGGGAGGAATAATGATTTATCTTCTCCGTAAATTCTGAAATTGAATTTACAGTATAATGCAAAATATCATTTTTTAATTTTCCGGTATCACCTTTTACTTCATAACCCTCGTGAACAAGTCGGTCAGTGATTTTCACAAAATTTTTATCAAATAATCTTAATTTATAATCAGGATACCATCCGCAGTGCTTTACCCATTTATTAAGAAAAAAACTTTTGCGCGGAATATAAAACCCTTTTGTCTGTAAATTAGCCGGTGACAAAATTGTTTTTATTTCAGTTGCTAAATCACCCGTGCATCTTTCATCGGCATCAAGAACAAACACCCAGTCATTTGAGACTTTCGTTAATGCAAATTTTCTTTGATTGGAAAATCCTTTCCACTCATTAAAAAAAAACTTATCCGTATATTTTTTTGCTATCTCAACTGTTTTATCGGTGCTTCCTGAATCAACAACCACGATTTCATCGAACCATTGAATGCTTTTCAAACACTCTTCAATGTTCTTTTCTTCGTTTTTACAGATTATAATACCGGAAATTTTTTGCATAATCAGACCCGGCTTTTTTGCTTTTGAAAATCGGAAACGGTAATCGGTGGAAGCTCCAGTTTATTTGCAGCTGAATACTGATATTCCCAAAGTTTTGAATACAAAACTAAATTATAAATGGCAGAATATAATGCAAGAATAAATCCCTGCATTTTATCCTTATAACCTTTTTGCCCGATAAACATTCTCAAAAAAGTTGATAGAGGATTTAAAATTAACTTATACCATTTAAATTTTTTGTTTTTATCTATCCTTTCGGAAACGTGCAATGATGTATAGCTATTTATTCTTTCAAGATATGCAAATAAATTTGAATATGTGTAATGATAAATCTTGTTTTGAAGCTTTCCTGCCGTACCATTTGGACGAACCGAACCATGCACTTCAAGATGATTGAACTTAATTTTTCTTTTATTGAATAACCTGAATTGATAATCGGGATACCACCCGCCATGAGATATCCATTTCCCGAGAAAATATACCTGCCTGTTAATTTCAAAACCGCAGTAATTACTTAGAGAGTTTGCATCCAAATTTTGTATTTCTGAGATTAATTCAGGACTGAGCTCTTCATCGTGATCCAAAACTAAAATCCACTCGTTAGAAGCTTTCCTGATTCCATATTCAAGCTGTCTGCTGTAACCTAAATATTCTTTTTGCTCAAGCTTAACATCAAACTTGTTGAGAAGCTCAAGAGTATTATCTTTACTGAATGAATCTATTACAATAATTTCATCTGCCCACTTTACGCTGTTTAAACACCGCTCGAGATATTCACCGCTGTTGTATGTGAGTATTATAACTGATAGTTTCATTAAGCGGTTTTAGTTAATCCATTTTGGCACATAAAATCATCTCTTTGTTTTACTTCTTCATTAAAGTATTTCAAATTTTTATGCTCTTCTTTTGTCTTAGGATGATATAAATGATATTGAATTGCAAGATTGCGGACTGATTTCATTTTATATCCGGCTTTGCGCAATCTGAATTCAATATCAGTGTCTTCGCCAATCCCCGGACCTATATAATTTTCATCAAAGCCGTTTATCTTAATCAAGGCATCTCTATGTAAAGAAAAATTTGAGCCAAGCAAATGAATGTCCTTTCTCAAAATCGTATCTCTCACCATTTTATTTTTTATCAGCAATCCTTCTTCAAGTGCATAAGTACTCGTTTTCTTTTTCAGAAAATTATCTATATACACCGTGATATTTTTTCTCTCGAGATATTTTTTTTCAATGAGTTCGGGAGTTAAGCTTTCCGAAACTCTTTCACCAAGATATACTCTTCTTCCTCCAAGCACTGCATCTTTTTCTTTATTTTGTAGATGCGAGTTCACAAAATCACTATGCGGAATGCAATCGCCGTCAATAAAAATCATATAATGCGCTTTCGCCTGCCTGATTGATTCATTTAAAATTTTGTTCTTGCGAAATCCGTCATCCTCTTGCCAGACGTGATTAATGGATAAACTTGAACTACTGTTGTAGCCACTAATAAACTTTTTCATTTCGTCAGCTGAGCCGTCGTCAGCAATTATTATTTCAAAATTTTTAACGGTCTGAATTTTAAGTCCTGAAAGAACAAGTTCGAGCTCACGAACCTTATTATATACCGAAATTACAACTGTAGCATCGAACATACTGTTAAAATATGTATATATACATAAATCTTACAGTTAATTATATTTACATAAATACATTAATTCGACAATAAATATGGCATTTAATTTCAATAAACTCACGCTAAAATCTCAGGAAGCCCTTCAGGAAGCTCAGCAGATTGCTGCTGACAATTCAAATCAGCAAATCGAACCCGAACATTTATTTGCAGCATTAATTAAAGACCCTGCAGGAATAACTTCCTCAATCTTGATGAAGCTTGGAGTAAATAAAGATTTAATGGCTTCACGTAATGAGGAATTTATCCGTGCATTCCCTAAAGTTTCAGGTGCAAGCGCAGGCAGCGCAACAATTTCAAGAGATACCTCTGATGTTCTCGATGCAGCTTCTAAGGAAGCATCTGCAATGAAAGATGAATATGTTTCCATTGAACATTTATTATTAGGCATTGCTGAAAATAAAAGAAGTAAAATAGGGGAACTGCTTCGAACCGAAGGTGCAAATAAAAATAATATACTAAAAGTTTTAAAAGATGTTCGCGGTTCCGGAAGAGTAACGGGACAAAATCCTGAAGAAACTTTTCAGGCGCTTCAAAAATACGGACGCAACTTAAACGAGCTTGCTGCAAAAGGAAAGCTTGACCCTGTAATCGGACGCGATGAAGAAATCCGCAGAGTGCTTCAGGTGCTTTCACGCAGGACTAAAAACAATCCTGTTCTCATCGGCGAGCCGGGTGTCGGCAAGACTGCAATCGCAGAGGGCATTGCTCACAGGATAATTCAGGGGGACATTCCTGAAAATTTGCGTGACAGACAAATTATTGCTTTGGATATGGCTGCGCTCATAGCAGGCGCTCAATATCGAGGGCAGTTTGAAGAGCGACTTAAAGCTGTTCTCAAGGAAGTGAAAGAATCCGAAGGAAAAATAATTTTGTTCATTGATGAGCTTCATACTGTAGTCGGCGCAGGCGCATCGGAAGGCTCAATGGATGCATCTAACATGCTTAAGCCTGAACTTGCAAGAGGGGACTTGCGCTGTATCGGGGCAACGACTCTTGATGAATATAGAAAATACATAGAGAAAGACCCTGCGCTTGAAAGAAGATTCCAGCCGGTATTTGTAGCACAACCCGATGTTGAGGACACAATAACGATTCTTCGCGGTTTAAAAGAAAAATATGAAGTTCATCACGGTGTTAGAATAACTGACGGCGCAATTGTTGCCGCCGCGCAACTATCCGACAGATACATTGCCGATAGATTTTTGCCGGATAAAGCAATCGATTTAGTCGATGAAGCTGCTTCAAAGCTTCGAATTGAAATAGATTCAATGCCTGAAGAACTCGATACCATTGAACGAAAAATTAAACAGCTTGAAATCGAACGAGAGGCACTAAAGAGGGAATTGTAGTTTTAGTTGGTAGGACAGACATTCCTGTCTGTCCCGACAGGCAAGAATGCCTGTCGTACTAAATAATTATTTACAAAGATTAAATATTCGAGATGAACATCCAATGGCTTATACTCATCATCGCGGGACTTTTTGAAGTCTGTTGGGCAATCGGATTGAAATATTCCGAAGGTTTCACAAAACTCGGATGGAGCATTTTTACCATTATCACGCTTGCAATTAGTATGCTCCTCCTTGCGTACTCATTAAAATCATTGCCTGTGGGAACGGCTTATGCAGTATGGACAGGCATCGGAGCAATCGGCACGGCAATACTTGGAATGTTTTTATTCAACGAATCAAAGGATGTTTTGCGGATTGTTTTTATACTTCTGATAGTAGCGGGAATTGCAGGATTGAAATTCGTAACGAAATAATTTCGTGGATTAAAAAACTTTTTTAAACTTTATAATAAACGTTGCGCCTTTTCCTTCTTTGCTCTCAACTTCGATTTTACCTTTCATAGATTCAACCAATCTTTTTGTAATGGAAAGACCGAGTCCCGAACCCTCATATTTTCTGACTAAGCCCTCGCTTCCTTGTCTGAAAGAATCAAAAATAAATTCCATCTGGTCAGGAGCAATGCCGATTCCCGTATCGGAAACTTTTATAATCAAAAAATTTTCATCCTGATAAAGAATAATATCAACCTTTCCTTTTGAGCTTGTGAACTTAATTGCATTATCTATTATGTTGACAAGTATTTTTCTTAAGGCATATTTATCAAGGTTGACTATGATAAGAGGTTTCGATGTTATCAGGTTCAAGCTGATTTTTTTCTTCTCGGCTTTTTTCTTGAACGTTGTCATCAGTTCATAAATCAAATCCATCAGATTGAACTTTGCATATTTCAGATTGTAATCACTGTTCTCAAGCTCTGAAAATTCAAGAAGCTGATTAATCGAGTTCATTAATCTTTCAGCACTTTCGTTTATAGTCTCTGAAAGCTCATATTCTTCAGTGTTTTTTCCTGAAAGCTCTTTCAAAATTACCGATAATCCCAAAATTCCGTTCATAGGTGTCCTTAACTCGTGACTCATATTCGCAAGAAAATTAGATTTGAGCTTGCTCATTTCCTCAGCTTTTTCTTTGGACTCCTTAAGCATCTTTTCATTTTCAAGAAGAATTTCATTTTTTATCTTAAGCTCATTATAAAAAATTTCGAGCTTATTTTTTTGTTCTTCGATTTCATTATATAAAAGTTTTTCCTGTTTTTCTTTTTCATATTTAATCTTCATGTCGGAAATTCTCTTATTGTACTCGTCCTTGAATAGCGCATCTTTTATCTGCGAATATTTCTCATGATACACATAAGCATTCTCAAAATCTTTTTTTATCGAGCTTAATTCGGACATATATTTATAAATATCAATTAAAACCGTGTTAAGCTTATTTTCTTTTGAAATTTTAAGTGATAAAATAAAGTACTCTTCGGCTTTTTTGTAATTTTTAATTCTGAAATAATATACTCCCATGTTTAGATAAACATTTGCAAGCCCTGTCTGATTTTTCAGTTCACTATTTATTGCAATTGCTTCATCAAAATATTTATCGGGGTTTTCATGCTTCAGCTCCGATACAACCTCAGCGATTTTTGTAAGTGCATAGCCGGATGCGTTCTTATCGCCGATTTCTTTTGCAAGTGCAAGTGATTTTTCCTGATAAAGAAATGCCTGATTAAAATCTTTTTTAAGTGAGTGAATCACACCCATATTGTTAAGAATCTGCGAAAGCCATCTTTTTATTCCGAGAGAATTGAGAATGTCATATGCTTTCTTATAATTCTCGAGTGCAAGGTCATATTCCTCAAGGTTTTTGTAAACGTTTCCAATGTTATTGAGAGTAATCGCTCTTGACTGGTTGCGGTTAAGTTCTTCCTGAACGTTTAATGCTTTAAAATAAAAATCCAGAGCTGAGTATAAATCACCTGTATGCGCATTTAGATTCCCGATACTGCTGTAAGAAAGCGCAAGACCTTCCTTGTCATTATTTTTTAAGTCAATCTCGAGAGCTTTATAAAATAATTTCGTTGCATCGTCGAACTTTCCGATGTCTTTATATAAATTACCAAGATTTAAGCTGTTTGTGCTTATGCCCTTCGTATAATTTATTTTCTCATTTATGGTTAAGGATTGCTGGTAGTATTTAATTGCTTCGTCGGTCTCGCCGAGATTGACAAAGCAATTTGCAAGCTGATTATATGTTCTGCTTGTCTGAATCTCATTATTTAATCTTTCACGAATCTCAACACATTTGAGAAGACTATCGAGAGCGACTTTGAAGTTGCCGAGGCGTGAGTTTATCATTCCGATGTCACCAAGACAATTTGCTATGCCTTCATCATCATCTGCCTTTTTATATAATGCATGAGCCTTGTCGAGGAGCTCAAGAGAATCATTGAAATGTTCGTTCTTTAAAGCAGTCTGAGCTTGTTCTAAAAGTGAATTTGCCTGGGTTAAGGTGTCAGCTTTTTTTTCTTTCAAATTAGTTAGTTTGTCGTTGAGCTTTCTTTAGTTGAAGGTCATAAAAGAAATATAATATCAATCCAAGGATGGGAAATATTAAGTCGGTATATAAAATTATGCCCGCATTGTTCGGGGCATAATCGTGATTGTTTACAATTTGAACTACGTGCCCGATTCCATCTGCAAACAAAAATACCCCACTGCCGATGATTGTTGCTAACCAGAATTTTTCTCTAATCCATATGCATAAAACTCCTAAAACTCCGAACGCAAGATTGGCAAAAGCAACTTCTGTCTGAAAAGGACTACCCGTTGGCCATCCGATTGACTGAGCAACTTCATTTGCCATAAAAATATGCGCATATGCAGCAAACAAACCGGTGATACCAATGGTAAATACGATATAATACATCAGAATGATTTCCAGTTTTTTATGCTTCTCTTGAACATTTGCAGGTTTCCTGAAGATATGTATTGCTGCAAAAACCATACCTAAAACAAAAAAGAAGAGCGTCATATTTTATTGGTTAATTTTCACAAATTAATAAATTAGAACAAAATTCACTAAGCAAATAATAATCGAAAAGTAAGTATTCAGGTTTGTATTACACCGGGATTGAACTTAGGAATGTCTGGATTATGATTTGAAAGCTCAATGCAATAAGAAACAACCTCCCGTGTTTGGGCAGGGTCAATTATTCCATCAATCCATAATCTGCTTGCAGCATAAAGAACATGAGTTTGCTCGTCATATCTTTTTTTGATTTCTTCGAGAAACTCCTTTTTTTCTTTCTCGGTAATTTCCTTGCCTTCTTTTTTCAATTGACCGAGTTTTATATCCAGAAGTACATTGCTTGCCTGTGAGCCCCCCATAACGGCAATCTGCGCATTTGGATACGCAAAAATAAATCTTGGGTCATAAGCTTTTCCGCACATTGCGTAATTTCCCGCGCCGTAACTGTTGCCTACAATAATTGTAATTTTCGGAACAGTAGAGTTTGCGACAGCATTAACCATCTTCGCACCGTCTTTAATAATTCCGCCTTGCTCAGAGCGTGAGCCAACCATAAACCCTGTTACGTCCTGCAAAAATAAAATCGGTATTCGCCGTTGATTGCAGTTCATTATAAATCTCGCACCTTTGTCGGCGCTGTCGGAATAAATAACTCCGCCGAACTGCATCTCGCCTTTTTTTGATTTAACTATGCTGCGCTGATTGGCAACAATACCAACCGCCCATCCGTTGATTCTTGCATAACCCGTGATTATCGTTTTTCCATACTCCGGCTTGTATTCATCAAAATCGCTGTTATCAATAATTCTTGCAATGACTTCATACATATCATACGGCTTTGCAGGGTCATCACCTAAGCAACCATAAATTTCATTAACCGGATATTTTGGTTTAACACTTTCTACTCTGTCAAATCCTGCAACAGGGAAGTCGCCGAACTTGCTTACAAGACTTCTGATTTTTTCTATGCATGTTTCATCATCGGGCATTTTTTCATCTGTTATTCCTGAAATTTCAGTTGTAACAGTTGCTCCGCCTAAAGATTCATTATCAATGCTTTCACCAATCGCTGCTTTAACCAAATGCGAGCCTGCAAGAAATATGCTTCCGGTTTTATCAACGATTAATGCTTCATCACTCATAATAGGGAGGTAAGCGCCGCCCGCTACACATGGTCCCATAATTGCTGCAATCTGCGGAATGCCAATCGAGCTCATCACAGCATTATTTCTGAAAATTCTTCCGAAGTGTTCTTTGTCAGGAAAAATCTCATCCTGCATTGGAAGAAAAACTCCAGCAGAGTCAACAAGATAAATTATCGGCAGATGATTCTCCATCGCGATTTCCTGTGCGCGAAGATTTTTCTTTCCCGTGATAGGGAACCATGCTCCTGCTTTCACTGTCGCATCATTAGCAACGATAACGCAGTCACGCCCCGATACTTTTCCGATACCAAATACCGTTCCCGATGACGGAGCGCCGCCGTATTCTTCATACATTCCGTATCCTGTGAATAAACCTATTTCCTGAAAATACGAATCTTTATCTATTAATAAATTAATTCTCTCACGGCAGTGTAGTTTTTTCTTTTCGTGAAGTTTTTGAATGGCTTTCTCACCGCCTCCAAGCTTAATCTTATCACCGGTGGAATTTATTTTGCGAAGAAGATTTTTTTGGTAATCTTCCCGAGCATTAAACTGATTGTCTTTTTTTATGGTGGATTTCAGTATCATTAATTATTTAGTCAAAAAGCAAAAGTAAAAAGGCAAAAAATTATTTAGTTGATTGTAACATTTTAGTTAGCAGAGCAAATACTTGATTAAGATATTCATAAATTTTATCACAATTATCTTTACTTAAAAAATTTAATTTAAATGAAATTTCGAGTTGAGTGTCCAGTTCAACTAATGACGACCTCGCGATTTGATAAAACCTCTTTCTTTCGATTAAAGAACTTCGAGAAGCTCCTTCTGAAATATTTGAAACAATTGAGACACTTGCGCGTCTTATCTGGTTTGTTAATCCAAAAGTCTCAGTTTTAGGAAAATTTGAAGTAGCATTGTAAATTTCTTTGACGAGACTAACACCTAATTCCCATGCTTTTAAATTTTTGTGATTTAACTTAAGGAATTTTGGTTCGTCCAATTTATTTTTGCTTTTTTACTTTTGCCTTTTGCTTTTTATGCGAAGTTCTTCTTCCCTTCATTCAGATAAACTGCTTTTTTCTTTCCTTGAATTACTTCTTCATCAACGATACATCTTGAAACATTTTCCTTTGAAGGTATCTCATACATTATATCGAGCATGATTTCTTCGAGTATCGAACGCAGAGCTCTTGCTCCCGTGCCTCGTTTCATTGCAATCTCTGCAATCTCTGCAAGAGCAGGCTCGGTGAATTCCAAATCAACGCCTTCCATTCTCATGAGTTTCTGATATTGCTTTACGATTGCATTTTTTGGTTCCTGCAAAATCGAAAGCAATGCTTTTTTATCGAGTGAATCAAGTGTTGCCATCACCGGCAGTCTTCCGACAAGCTCGGGAATCAATCCGAACTTAACCAAATCATCGGGTTCAACTCTTTGCATTATATTGTCGCGTTTTGCGTCGCGTTTTGATTTGACTTCAGCGCCGAATCCCATAGAAGAAGCATCTGTTCTGCTTTCAATAATTTTTTCGAGACCGTCAAATGCACCGCCGCAGATGAATAAAATATTTTTTGTGTTGATATTAATAAGCGGCTGTTCAGGATGTTTTCTGCCTCCACGCGGTGGAACACCTGCGACTGTGCCTTCGAGAAGTTTTAACAATGCCTGTTGAACACCTTCACCCGATACGTCTCTGGTAATCGATGCGCTGTCGCCTTTGCGCGCAATCTTGTCGATTTCATCAAGATAAATTATTCCGCGTTCAGCTTTATTTAAGTCAAAGTCAGCATTCTGCAATAAATGAACAAGTATGGATTCAACGTCATCACCTACATAACCTGCTTCAGTCAAAGTTGTTGCATCTGCAATTGCAAACGGAACATTAAGCATCTTTGCAAGAGTCTGCGCAAGATAAGTTTTACCGGTTCCTGTCGGACCTATTAATAAAATATTACTCTTGTCAATTTCAACATCATCTATGTAATTATAAACCTGTGAATCAATTCTTTTGTAATGATTATAAACTGCAACCGATAAATTTTTCTTTGCCCTGTCCTGACCTATTACATATTCATCTAAAAATTTCTTAATTGTCTGCGGCACCATATTAGTGCGCAGCTTGTTCACGTTCTTGCTCTTTGCGGAAATCGAGTTCTGCTTTATGATTTGCATCGCTGCACCTACGCAGATTTCACATATGTAAACGTCATCGCCGAAAGTATTGGCAGGACCTTTAATCATGTTCGTAACTTTATCCGCTGTTCTTCCGCAGAAAGAACATTTGGGCTGGGAATTTCTCGGTGTTAGATTTTTTGCCATAAGTTTTAAGTTGTGAAGTTGTGATGTGGCGAAAATTTAAATGCGAAGTCGTGAATTTGCGAATTTGTGAAATTAATAAACAGAATTGAAAATCTTAATGAAGAACTTATTTGAGGAATGAATAAACTATAAATTTTATTCAGATTATTCAAAAATTATTCTAATTATTTAAAATTACTCATTTATCCCTATGGGATTATTAATTATTCATTACTAATTTTTAATTGCACATTTTTCATTCACAACTTCATCATTTCACCACTTCGCCATTTAAAATCGTGCGTGATGAGGGAGTCGAACCCCCACGCCTTGCGGCGCTAGATCCTAAGTCTAGTGCGTCTGCCAGTTCCGCCAATCACGCGTCATACATTCACTTAAAATAATACTTTATTTATTTAATTTAAATACAAATCTTAAAAGGAAGTTAGAGAACGAAATATTTTAATTTTTTGGTATTTTTTGCATACTAAACTTTGTATGAATATTAGTTTTACAACTCTTTTAATTTATTTTTTTTAGGGTTTGTTTAAAAACATTTTATTTAACTTCAAAAAGATATCAAAAATCAATTCTTATTCAAAATTTTTCTATCCTAAATTGCTCTATATTTAAATTTTGAATAATTATAATTAATTAACAGTTAGGTAAAAGTATTTAGTTATGCTTTTTATATTATAGCATGATGGAATTAATCGGAACAATTTTTGTGTTCGTATTAACCGCGTGCTTCATTGCAATGGGTTTATATATTGCAATAAAGCGTATAGTTAAATTTGTCAGAAGAAATTATAAAACGCCCGGAGAAGATAGCGAACGAATTAAAAATGCACGGCTTAAGCAATGGGATTCATTAAATGAATCCATAAAAAAAATCAAAACCGCTTCTCAAGATTCAAAATCTTCGCTTTCAAATTAGGATTCCAAACATAGAAATATCTTGTCAATAAATCCTATGGCTTCACCTCCACCTCAACAACATCAGCACCGGAATCATTTTTTAATTTTAATATTATATCATTCTGCCCGGAAGCAACCGTTGCACCTTTGACGGTGACGGTATAACCATTCGGATAAAAAATCTTCGGACAGAAAATTTCAGTCTCGCCCTGAGCATTTGACGGTTTATAAACCATTTCAAAAACTTTACTTGTGTGATTAAAAGAAAAACTTACAGGTATTCCCGTAATAGCCCTTGGATAAACTCTCGTTAACGCATTTAATCTATCCATATGAACATTGCCCGATGTTCGCGGTTTTGTTAAATCTAAAACAATTCCCTGATTTTCACTTCCTCCGGGAAGTCCGCCGACACCGCCGGGAATATTGAACGGAGTTTTATTTGCCCATGCCCAGTATAACCACGACATCATTGCAACGTCCATGTCGTTTACTCCCGCAAGAATTGCAGATGTATCCGTAGTTGCACCCCATTCCGAAGCAAGCAGGGCAGTGCCGGTTGCAATTGAATGCTGCTGCGCCATGCCAAGTCCGCGAGGAGTCTGGACATAAGGATGAAAACTGAACCCTAATCTTTCGCCATTAATCACAGGCACTGTTGTCGCAACACCGAAATCAAACAAAACGTTCGGTTCATAAAAAATTATTGTCGATGCATCATTCTTACGGATTGCAGGTATTAATTTATTATAAAGTCCCGTTAAAAACTTCTCGTCAAAATCACCGCAGCCGATTGCGCTGCACTCTTTCCATCTGCTTCCGGGAAAAGGTTCGTTCATTAAATCATAGCCCATAACTCCCTCAACATTTGCAAAACGTTTTGCAACATGAGCCCACGCAGCTGTGTAATGGTCTTGCAAACCAATGCCGTCAGGACCGGGTTTGTTGTTCCAGAAATTATCGAACGCTCTTTGAATGGCAGGCGACTCAAAATATGCATTCGGAAAATTATAGTTTGAATCAATCGGCAGTCCGTCTGTTAAAGTTGCCCATGCAGGAAAACCTTCTCCATGAAAAACAGAGCCATATATATCCTGATGCATGTCCACTAAAGATAAAATTCCATACTTGTTCAGCATCTCGACAGTTTTAACTATGTCGTTAATGTAATTATCATCGTAAACTCCGGGAGTCGGCTCAACTCCGCTGTAAATTATTCCCACACGCATCGCATTGAACCCCGCATCTGCAATCATCTTCGCATCTTCTTCATTAAAACCTGTTGAAGATATAGTATAAGGAGGAAATTTATTCATCATGTTAAAACCATGCAATATAACCGTCCGACCTTTGCTGTCGGTTAACCATCTACCTGAAGGATTCAATCTGTTGCTATTTGAGCTTGAAACAGCATCGTCTGATGTTTTATTTTTCGAATTGTCAGACGCGGAATTATTCTGCTGAGTATTCTTCGAACAGCTTACAATCGTTAAGACAATTAAAACAATCACAACAAAACAAAAACGATTCAATGTTTTCATTTATGTATATGGTTTTAGTTTAAAAGTCTAAATGATAATACTAAAAAATGTTGTTAATAATATAATAAATGTGATGCTAAAAGCTATAAGACGTGATTGCGTAACTTCACAAAGTTCTTATTAAAAGTCAATGGGGAAGGGAGAAGGATAATATGTTGAGATGCTATTAGTTGAAGTGATATTAATAACTAAATATAAAACCTGTCATTCCCGCGAAGGCAGGAATCCAGACAAAACCCTTTCTTTTCCTATTCATTCTTATTAATTTATTACTTTAGTAATCAATCTGTAAAGGGGTTGTCACGTGTTTAGATTTCTTCTGTCAATTGTAATAACAATTACAATTATTTCCTCATTTTCATATCCTGTTTTTTCTCAATCATACCTTAACTTTCCTATTGATACTCTTGCAAGAGACGAGTATTACAATTACCGCACAATGACAAAGTTCGATGCAAACGGAAAAATTCACATGGTCAATTCGCGCACACTCGGAACACCGAGCAATACGAGGGAAATATTTTACCGCAATAATGTTTCAGGAAGCTTCGTAACAACTCGCGTTACGAATAATAACGTTGATGATAACTACGCAACTATGGGATTCGATGCGCAGGGATTTGTGCACATCGGCTGGGAACGCCGAGACCCCACAAACTTCCAGCTCATTTACGCAAACAACCGGAATGGAAATTTTAACGACACAGTATGGATAACAACAGGCGGTGTTAACAAAGCAACTCCGTTCATGGCAGTCGGAAGAGGCGACAGCTTAGTGCATTTTGTATATTATACTTTTGTAACCGGAAACAACAACGCATACTACAGAAGCTATAATTATATTACCCGCGTTCTTGGTCCTGAAGTTTTTTTAAGCGCAGCAATGACCGGAAGCGAAAATGACATTGAGGTTGCAGTTGATAACAATAATAAAATTCATATTGTATATTCTACGAATGTTAATATAAACGGAGGAGCACTCCGCTATTGGACAAATGAAAGCGGCTCCCTTGTTGAAATGCCGACGGGTATTTCTGCAAACGGAGAATATCCCGACATAACAATAGACAACAATAATGTTATAAACATCGTTTATCGTTTTGCAACCGACCACGTCCTTTATGTTCTTCGCAGGACTGCAGGAACCGGAAATCCATTCGCATCTCCCGTTGCAATTACACCCTCAGGTATCGGCAACCCGGCTTATTGGCGCACGATTGATACCGATGATAACGGCAGACTGTATGTTACTTACCAGAACAGCATTTCATCTGCGCCGCGCGGATTTTTCCTTGTGCACGGAGTCGGAACAAATTTTGTTCAGCCGATTTTGATTTTTGAAGACAGCACCTCAAGCTATGTCACGCGAGGAAATTCATCTGTTGCGGCAAGAGGCAATGGTGAAATTGCAATAACGTTCGAGCCCGCAGGTTCAAGAAACGGACAGGTCATCTCCGACATCTTTATGAAGAAAGGAATACTGAACTTAACAAACATCGAACCTGTAAATGAAGTTGTTGAAGGTTACGAGCTTTCTCAGAACTATCCGAATCCTTTTAATCCATCGACTAACTTTGAATTTAAAATTCCAAACTCAGGATTTGTCAAGTTAACCATATATGATATTAATGGAAAAGAAATTTCAATTCTGTTAAATCAACAAATGACTGCGGGAACATATAATGTTACTTTCGATGGAAGTGCACTCACCAGCGGAACATATTTTTACAAACTTGAGACTGATAAATTTTCCGAAACTAAAAAGATGTTATTGGTAAAATAATAGTTTACAAAACAGCTAAAAAGCTGTTAGGTTTTTGTTAGGATAAGTTTTAAATTAATAATACCCTGAAGCATATAATTTTTTATTAACCAAATAAAAAAGGAGTTAGCAATGCTTAAGCTTTACACTTACTTCCTTTCCTCGGTTCTTTTTTTTGTCTTTACCTTCTCAACATCATTTGCACAATTATCGGGAATAAAAACGATTGATAATACCACTCCGACAGGTGGAAATAATTATCAGACATTTACCGATGCAATAACTGCCTTGAACGGTTCAGGTGTTGGTGCAGGCGGAGTTACGTTCAATGTTTTTGCAGGACAAACATTTAACGAAAATCCTCCAGTTCTTAATGCAACCGGAACGTTAGCAGACCCGATAGTTTTTCAAAAATCAGGTGTAGGAACAAATCCAAAAATTGTTCCAAGTGTTGCAGGAACCTTAACAACTACATCATTAGGAGCTAATGCAGATGGAATTATTATTATTAACGGAGGTGATTACATAACGTTTGACGGCATTGACCTCGACGGAAATGCTGCATTTGTCGCAAATGCTACCGAAAAATTTGAATACGGTTATTATACTAAAAAAGCATCAGCAACAGATGCCTGCAAAAATGTAATAATAAGAAACAGCACCGTAACAATGTATCATGGTGTTACACCTTTTGTTACAATTGGTTCGGGAGTTTTTATTTCAAACATTTCGGGAACCGCAACAGTGGTAGTAACCGATGTCGGAGGTCGTTCGGAAAACATAAAAATCCATAATAATACTCTTACAGGATGTTATATCGGCGTTCAGTTGAGAGGATACGCCGCATTAACACCATTCGATTTTTATGACCAGAATATTGATATCGGTGTAGACGGCGCAAACAATATAAATAATTATGGAGGCAGCTCAAGCACTGCATATGGTATTTATGGCATTTACCAGAACAATGCTGAGATAGCCAATAATATTATTAATACAGGTTCAAGTGTTACTACAACCACATTATACGGAATGTTTATGTCAACCGGTACAAACTCTAATGTTGATATTTACAATAACACTGTAACAATTCACGGCGGCGGAACGACAAGCACAATATATGCAATAAACAATGGCATGGGAAGCACCGGCACAAGTAATACGGTAAACATTTATAACAACATTGTAGAGAATTCTACTTATGCAACTGCAACCAGTGGCTCAATGTACGGTATTTATAATTCAGCTTCTGCTCTCAATGTAAATATGTATGGAAATACTGTAAGGAATAATAACAGAGCCGGAACTTCGGGGGTTCTCTATTTACTTTATAATTCAAGTACCGGAGTAGATGGATTCTCCAATATTTATAATAACTCAGTATATGGAAACTCAAATACAGCAGCAACGGGTGATGTGTTCTGTATATACAGTAACGAAGTTGCTACAGCTACTAAAATGATTTATAATAATTCTGTGTATAATAATTCGGGAAATGATGACATTCATGGTATAAATTCTACGTTAGGTCTTTTGGCTCATATATATAGAAATAATATTTATGATATAACTTCAACAACAACTCTTACTACATCACCATATAGTTCGGGAATCACAGTCGGTTCGGGAACAAACGTTTATGTTTATAACAACTATATTTCCGATTTGAAAGCACCAAACTCTGCAGCAACCGATGCCGTGCGGGGTATTAGTCTTACAACTGCAACCACAAACGCAACAAGAGGCGTCTATTATAATACAATTTTTCTTAATGCTTCGGCTGGAGGAGCTAATTTTGGTTCTTCCGGTATTTTCCATATTTACAGCGCGACAGCTACATCAAGTACGCTTGATATGAGAAATAATAATGTTGTTAACAGTTCCATTAATAACGGAACGGGTCTTACGGTTGCATTCAGAAGAAGTGCGGCAACGAATCTCAATAATTATTCCACAACCTCGAATAATAATAACTTTTATGCAGGAACACCCGGTCCAAGTAATCTTCTCTTCTCTGACGGAACAAATGCAATTCAAACAATAGGAGATTTGAAATTACACCTCGACCCTAGAGAATCGGCTTCGCTAACTGGAAATCCTCCTTTTGTAAACTCTACGGTTGCTCCTTATGATTTGCATATTAATGTAGCATCCCCAACTCAGCTTGAGAGTGCTGGGACACCTGTCGATGCTCCATTAGCAATTACGGCAGACTATGATAATACGCCAAGATATCCAAACCCTGGTTATCCTTTTAACCCGAGCTATCCGCCTACTCAGCCTGACATTGGTGCCGATGAGTTTGGAGGAATCCCGGCAGATTTAACTCCGCCTACGATATTTTACACACAACTTACTAACACAGCTTCAACCGGCAATAGAACTTTAACGGCAGAAATTACCGATCCTGCCGGAGTTCAGGTTGGCGCCAACGGACCAAGATTATATTATAAGAAAAGCACAGACCCTTCATATATATTCGATAACAATCCGTTAATTGCAGGGGATGATTATACTTTCACTTTAAATACTGCAGCTTTAGGAGGAGTAGTAACAGGTACAATAATCCAATATTATGTTGCTGCTCAGGACTCAGCAGGAAATGGCGGAACAAATCCCGCTGGTGGTTCGGGAATAAACCCTCCGGGAACAACACCTCCGGGTTCTCCAAATTCTTATACTGTTGTTCCACAGATTAGCGGAACTTATACCGTAGGAGCAACCGGTACCTATCCGAATTTAACTTCTGTTGCAACGCTTTTAAACAGTGCAAATAGTGAAGTTACAGGTAATGTAATTTTTGAATTGCAGGCTGACTACGACGGAACAACTGAAACTGTCCCGATAAACATGCCTGAGTTTAATAACGGAGGTTTGTTCAGAGGGGGAGCTTTCACTGTTACCATAAGACCTGCTTCGGGTGTAACAGGAAAAGTTACTTCGGGTGACCCCGGCGCTAACTTTGCTTTTGCAGTTATTAATTTTGAAGGAGGTGATTATTATATATTAGATGGAAGACCGGGCGGTCTTGGTACTGTTAATGAATGGACAATAAGAAACTCAAGAGGTTCGGGAACAATAGGTCCTGTATTAAGATGCGTCAATGGGGCTACCAACAATATTTTCCAATTCCTTAATATCGAAAGTAAGGCATCTTTAACCACAACCGGTGCAATATTTTTCCACACATCAACAGCATCGGATGGAAATTCATTTAATATCGTTCGTCAAAATAATTTACGCGGAAGAACAGACTCGGCAGGTATGACAATTTCTAACGGTATCTTATCAAACGGAAGTTTAGCAGCGCCAAACAGCAACAACACCATTACAAGCAACCATATTTATAATTTCACCGGTTCGGGAATCAGCTTGGTTGCAACCAATGACGGCAACGGACCAAACTGGACTATTACTGATAATAATATTTACAATCCTTTGGGCGTTCCTTCTACTGCAACAGTGTCAGGAATTTCTGTTGCTTCTGAATTTAACACTAATACAATAATTACAGGTAACTATGTGGGAGGCAGTGATTCACTTGCCGGAGGTGCACCTTGGGTTAATACTGGGAATGTTCTTTTCTCGGGAATATCATGCGCAGGCGGAACCGGAACGATAACTAATAATGTCGTTTCCAATATGTCAGGAACAGGAACCGGAACTTCAACAAGAATCCAGGGAATATCTCAAACAAGCACTTTCGGCGCATATGTTATCTCTAATAATACTATAACAAATCTTTCAACAACAGGCGCAGCAGTAGGAACAGCTTTTGGAAATCATACTGCAAGGGGAATTTACATCGGTCCGAGCGGTCAGTTTGTAGGTTCGAGTGTTATAGGAAATACCATTGATAATATATCTATTGAAAATGTTTCAGCTTTGACAACCACAAACGTTGCAGCAGGAATGTCTTTGTATAATTTACAGAACACTGTAGTTGCAAATAATAAAGTATCTAATATAAAAAATAAAAGTACGGGAACGACAGCCGGTCAGCTTCCTATGGCTTGCGGAATTTTCACTTCATACTTCAGCAATGGTGTTGTCGTAAATAATTTTGTTACAATCGGAGTTGGCGAAAATACTAATACTCAATTCAATGGTATATGGCAATTAGGTCCAGGAACAAGTAATGTTCACCTCTATTATTATAATACTATTTATGTAGGCGGAACAGCGGGAGGTGATATTGGTTCTTTCGGATTCCTAAGAGGAACTGATACCACTAATACCCAAAATCAAGTATCAACTTTAATAGATAACATAATTATTAACACAAGAATCGGTGGAGCTTCCGTTAATTATGCGATTGGAAATAAAGCAACAACTCCGGGTCCGGGCTGGAATTCAAATTACAATGACCTTTATAACCCAATTGCCGCAACTATCGGATTATGGGGAGTGCTTCCGCAAACATTTGCATCATGGCAATTAGTTACCTCAGGAGATGCAAATTCGGTATCAACGCCGGTATTTTTTGCAGATACAACATCCGGCAACCTCCATGTGACGGGTTCGTCTAACGGAGATTTATTGCTTACAGGTTCGCCGATATCAGGTATTACTACTGATATTGATGGTGACACAAGAAATCCCGACCAGCCTTATATGGGAGCTGATGAGGGTTCAATCCCGCTGCCTGTTGAGCTTGCATCTTTCACTGCTTCGGTAAACAGAAACAATGTAATGCTTAATTGGACGACTTTAACTGAAATGAATAATTCCGGTTTCGACATCGAAAGAAAATTAATTGATGAACAGGGATTAAATACATTTACAAAAATTGGAAATGTTCAGGGACACGGAAATTCAAACGAACCCCAGAATTATTCTTTTAATGATAACGGTCTGCAGACAGGAAAATATGCATACAGATTAAAACAGACTGATTATAATGGAAACTTTGAATACTTCACACTTAGTTCGGATATTGAAGTAGGTGTTCCGAAGGAATTCTCTTTGTCACAAAATTACCCGAATCCGTTTAATCCTGTAACTAAAATTAATTACGACATTCCGTTTGACAGCAAAGTAAATCTGAAAGTATATGACATGCTCGGAAGAGAAGTTGCAAGCCTTGTCCATAATGACTTGCAGAAGGCAGGTTATTATACTGTTCAGCTTAATGGAATTAATATGGCAAGCGGAACATACTTCTTCAGAATCATTGCCCAAGGCGGCGGTAAGGATTTTGTGATGACCAAGAAAATGGTTTTAATAAAATAATTTTATATCAACATAAATAAAAAATAAAAATGAAAAATCTTTTTAAAATACTTTCTCTCATTTTTTGTTTTGCGGTTATAACTTCATCAATTAAGGCAAATCAAGTAGGAACTGTGGTTCCCAACACTTATGGAAATCTGCCCGGAACAGCTACTTTCCTCGGACCTCTTGCAAATGCTCCGAGAACTTATCAATTATTAATTAATTCAAATCAGTTAACCGGAATAGTTGGTCAATATATAACTGCAATCGCCTGGAGAATTCCGGTTTCTTCAACATCTGCGTGGCCTGCTTCAGAAACCATATTTTCAAGTTATGACATATATCTAAGCGGAAGTGTGCCTCCTTCAGACAGAAGCTTGACTTTTGCTCTAAACATTGTCGGCACACAAACTCAGGTTCGTTCAGGCGGCTTAACCGTTGCTCCGGATGCTTACCCTTTCAATGAAATACCAAATCGTTTCGGTCCTGAAATAATGTTTAATACACCATATCATTATACAGGCGGACATTTGCTTGTTGAAATAAGACATACGGGTTTTACAGGCACATCAAGAAGTACCGATGCAATCGGAACTGCAATCCCCGGTTATGGAACAGATTTCAGTGCTTGTTGGACGGGAAACTATACAGGTACCGCAGGTTCGCAGGGAAACTTTTCAGTTGTCCAGCTTACTTCATTAGTTACCGGCATTCATACAGAACCGGGAATACCGGCAGAATACAGCTTAAAACAAAATTACCCCAATCCTTTTAATCCTGCCACAACTATCAACTTTGCAGTCCCTACTAATCAGTTTGTAACATTAAAAGTCTTTGATAAACTCGGAAGGGAAATTGCAACATTGGTTAATGAAATGAAAACTGCAGGCAATCACTATGTCAACTTCTTTGCTGACGATTTGGCAAGCGGAATTTATTTCTATAAAATTCAAGCGGGTGATTTCACGGAAACTAAAAAAATGATGCTTATCAAATAATTTTTTGAAATCCTAACATTTTAAGAAGTAAATAGAATGCCCTGTTTAAAAACAGGGCATTTTATTTTCAATTAATTATATATAACTTTGAAGACTTTTCTAAAATTAAAAGGGGTTATAGAATGAACAGGCTCTACCTTTTTCTCCTTTCCTTATTCTTATTCTTCACATTATCTTTTTCAACGACTTTTGCACAATTAACAGGAATAAAAACCATTGATAATACCACTCCGACTGGTGGAAATAATTATCAGACATTTACTGATGCAATAACAGCCTTGAACGGTTCAGGTGTTGGCGCAGGCGGAGTTACGTTCAATGTTTTTGCAGGACAAACATTTAACGAAAATCCTCCGGTCCTAAATGCTACCGGAACATTAGCAGACCCGATAGTTTTTCAAAAATCAGGCGTGGGTACTAATCCTAAAATCATTCCTTCTGCAGTAGGAACATTAACTACTACAACGTTTGGCAATAATGCCGATGGTATTTTTATAATCAATGGGGGTGATTACATAACATTTGACGGAATAGACCTTGATGCAAATTCAACTTTCGCAACGTTAGTAGAAAAATATGAATATGGTTATTACCTGAAAAAAGCTTCAGGAACCGATGCCTGTAAAAATGTTACAATTAAAAACTGTGTGATAACAATGTATCATAATACAGGAACAATTGTTACTATCGGAAACGGTCTTTACATTTCCAATATTTCAGGAACTTCTTCTGTAACTGTGACAACCACAGGCGGCAGAACTGAAAATGTAAAATTTTTTAACAGCACTATAACAGGTGCTTACGACCCTGTACAAATTCGTGGTTTTGCTGCAACAACACCTTTTGATTTATATGACCAGGGAATTGAAATCGGTCAGGATGGCGCAAATACAATTACAAATTTTGGAGGAGCTGCATCAACTCTTGTTTATGGTCTATATGCAATCTATCAAAATAATCTGAAAATAAATAACAATATTTTTAATAATTCAAACGTCACTGGTGCGGTAATGTATGGCGTGTTTATCGGAACAGCAACGAATGCTAACATTGATATTAATAGTAATTCTTTTGAATTAACAAGTAATTCGCCAACATCACAGTTAACTGCAGTAGGTTTAAATTCAGGTACAACCTCAGGAACTACGAATACTATTAATGTAAATAATAATACAATTACAAATTTTACAAGACCTACTCACACAACCGGTCCAACATACTTTATTTATTCAACTTCAAACTACCCTTTCATTCTTAATATATCGGGTAATAATATCTCAAACCATAACTTCCCGGGAACAGGTATAATATATGGGATTTATCAATTAAGTAATCCCGTAAATGTAAATATTACTAATAATACAATTTCAAACATAAATCGTGCGGGCTCAGGAACATCTGCTTTCTATGGCATTTATAATACATCCGTATCTACGGCTGCCAATGCCACAATTAGCGGAAATACGATTCATACTCTTTCTCATGTGGGAACTTCAGGCATTTTATCAGGGATTACAGTATCCACAACGATTGGAAATGCTGTTTTCAATAATAGAATTTATAATTTATCCAGCGAATCAACCGGAGGTCAGCTTTATGGAATTTATCAGATTGGCTCTGCACCATTTACTTATATCTATAATAATTATATTTCCGATTTAAGAGCCCCATCCTCAACTAATTCGGAAGCTGTAAGAGGTATTTTTGTCTCTGCAGGTGCATCATTCTTATTCTATAATTCAATTTATTTGAATGCAGTAAGCTCTTCTGCAACAACTTTCGGAAGTTCAGGCATATCAATTTCTACTACACCTAATGTGGAAGTTAGAAACAATAATATTGTTAATAATTCTACTCCCGGACCTACAGGTGGATTTACAGTCGCACATAGAAGAAGCTCAACTTTATTAACTACTTATGCAGCTGCTTCAAACAATAATAATTTTTATGCAGGAACACCCGGTCCTTCTAATCTGATATTTTATGACGGCACAAACGCAGACCAGACTATGGGTGATTACCGCACAAGAGTATCACCAAGCGATGCACAATCCTTCAGAGAGCTTCCTCCATTCTTGAATATTGCTGTTGCACCTTATGATTTGCATTTGAATAGCGCCATTCCTACTCAATGCGAGAGCGGCGGCTCGGTAGTATCTTCACCGCTTTCGATTACAACAGATTATGACGGACATGCAAGATATCCTAATGTTGGCTATCCTGAAAAACCCGGTTTTCCTCCAACTGCACCTGATGTTGGTGCTGATGAGTTCGGCGGCGAACCTGCGGATTTCAGCGGACCAACAATAGTGTATGATGCATTAACGAACACAGGCTCTCTTTCTAACAGGCAGCTAACTGCTACAATAACAGACCCGTCGGGTGTTCAGACAGGTGCAAACGGACCACGATTATATTATAAGAAAAGCACTGACCCTTCATTTGTTTTTGATGCAACCCCTTCTGTTTCAGGAAATGACTATACATTTACTATTAATAATGCCTCCATTGGTGGAGTTGCACCGGGAACAATAGTTCAATATTATTTAGCAGCACAGGATCTCGCAGGAAATGTAGGAACAAGTCCGGGCGGTGGTTCAGGTATTAATCCTCCCGGCACAACGCCTCCGGGTTCACCTAATTCTTATACCGTTCTGACATCTTTTTCAGGACCTTATTCAATTGGTCTTGCGGGGGATTATACAACTATAACCGCGGCAGTTACTGCAATTACAGGGGGAGCTGTAAGCGGACCGGTAACGTTTAATTTATTAGATGCAGCATATCCTACTGAGACTTTCCCAATTGTAATTACTGAAATTCCGGGAATGAGCTCGACAAATACCATTACTTTCAGACCTGCAAGCGGTGTTAATGCTCTGGTTCATAATGCTTTGGGAACAGGTTTGTTTACTCTCAACGGAGCTGATTACATAAGAATCAACGGAAGCAATCCTACATCTGACGGAGTTGAATCTTTAACACTAAGAAACGGAGGTGCAACCGCAACTGAGCCGGGAATCATTTTTATAAATGATGCTACAAATAACATCATAGACGGATGTATCATAGAATCGGATAATATAACGACAACCGAAGGTGCAATACAGTTCAGTACATCGGTTTCAGGAACAACCGGAAACGATAATAACACAATTCAGAATTGTGAAATAAGACACATTGCCGCTTCTCCTAATGCTTACGCAGTTGCAATTTATTCAAGCGGAACTGCAGCAAATTCAAATTCAGGTAATGTAATCTCTAATAATAATATTTATAATTTTACAACAAGCGGAGTATCTGTAACAGCCACGGGAAATGGAGACGGATGGACTATTTCCGGAAATAATTTTTACAATAATTATACTACTCCTCCATCAACTGCTATCACTGTTATAAACTTTATTCCGGGTGTGAACTCAAATTCAAACTTTATTTTGTCAAACAAAATTGGCGGCTCGGCAATTAATTGCGGAGGAACTCCATTTGTTACAACCGGTGCTGCAACTTATACGGCAATTTCCACTAACGTAGGTACAACCGGTGCTACCAAAATAAATAACAATACAATTAAGAACATTGATATGCAGGCAACTGGTACAGCTGCATTTAATGGAATTAGCTGCGTTACAAACGGGCTGGTCGAAGTCGGTGTTGATGCATCAAATAACATCGGAGGTCCTACTGCCGGTGAGCAGATAAAAAATGCAGGCAACTCAACTACTATAGGGATTTCAAGCACTGTTGGCGCTGCAGGCGGTATAACCATTTCTAATAATATAATTCAAAACCTTTACAGCTCAGGCACAGGAACTGGTATTGGAAACAGAGGAATTTCACATACAGGAGCAGGCAATCTTCTGGTTTCGAATAATACAATATTTAATAACAAGTCCGATGCATCAACATCTGCCGATGCAACTTCATCTGTGCTGGGTATTTATACTTCATCTGCAAATACATCACAATTGATTGAAGGGAATACCATCTACGGTCTTGAAGCTACACATACAACAGCGGCTGTTACTGCTCAGGGCATCATCACAACCCTTGCAACATCAAGCGGTACTGTTTCACGAAACAGAATATACGGACTAAAAAATGCAACAAGCTCAACAGCGGGGGATATATTCGGTATTCATTTCTTCCTGGGGCAATGGACTGCTACAAATAACCAGGTTACAATTGATCAGAATACCATCGGATGCAGAAATGTTGGAATTTTTGATTCTTCTTCAACGACCGCGAGGAATGCAACATATATTTATAACAGTGTGTTTATTTCCGGCTCAAATGATGTTTCAGCAACTACTAATTCTTATGGATTTTTAAGAAGCAATTCAGCAAGCACGATTTATTTCAGAAATAATTTACTATATAACCAGAGAACAGGCGGCTCGGGATTCAATTATGCAATTGGTAACAACGTCGCAGCACCTGCAACCGGCTGGGGTGTGCAAGCGAGCGAATTTAACATGTTTATTAATACTGACCCATCCACCATGGGTGAATGGGGAACCGGAGTGAATCAAACATTTGCTGCATGGAAAGCATCAGCAACTTGCGATTTAATCAGTATGAGTTTCGCCAGTTTGTTTATACCCGCAAACTCATTCTTCGTAAATACGGCGACCGGTAATCTCAATATTGTAAATACAAATGAACCTTGCTGGTATATAAACGGAAGTGCGAGCCAATTGACAACTCCATCTGTAAATAATGACTTTGATGGTAACTCACGAAGCACAACCATAGCAGGTGGCGCGACCGACATCGGTTCGGATGAATTTACTCCAAATTCTGTTACACCGCCTATCATTAATTTCCCTGTAGTTCCAGGTCCTAATAACCTTTCAATAGGTGGAAAACCGCTGGGTATTTTAAACGTTGTATCAGCAGGCACGCTTACAAGCATTGACATATTATACTATTCGGGAGCAAATCCTCCGACTCCTCCGCCAAGCACTTTATATGGAAACGGTTATATAATAATCAACCCGAATGTTGGCGCAGCCGGTTATACTTATGACATAACTTTCTATTATATAAATGAAGTCTTGGGAACTATCCAATTTGAAAGCAATATAAGATTAGCAAAAAGCAACGACTTAGGAGTTACATGGACTCCGTATCTCATCCCGGGTACAGGGGCAGGACAGTATCAACTTGATTCAAATAATAATTTCATTACGCTTTATGGTCTGAATTCATTCTCAGTCTTTGCTTTAACCGACGCTACAGCTCCGCTTCCTGTTGAGCTTGCATCTTTCACTGCATCTTCTGAGAGAAATAATGTTAAATTAAACTGGACGACTTTAACTGAAATAAACAATTCCGGTTTCGATATTGAAAGAAAATTAATCGATGAACAGGGAATAAATACATTTGTAAAAATTGGAAATGTTCAGGGACACGGAAACTCAAGCGAACCAAAAAATTATTCTTTCAATGATAACGGACTTCAGACAGGAAAATATGCTTACAGATTGAAGCAGACTGATTATAACGGGCACTTCCAATATTTTAATCTCAGCAGTGAAATTGAAGTCGGAGTACCGAAAGAATTTGCTTTATCACAGAACTATCCTAATCCGTTTAATCCTGTAACGAAAATTAATTACGACATTCCGTTCGACAGCAAAGTAAATCTGAAAGTATATGACATGCTCGGACGTGAAGTCGCAAGTCTTGTGAACAACGATTTGCAGAAAGCGGGTTATTACACAGTTCAGCTTAACGGAATCAACATGGCAAGCGGAACATACTTCTTCAGAATCATTGCGCAGGGCAGCGGTAAGGATTTTGTGATGACCAAGAAAATGGTGCTTATTAAGTAACAAAACAAACATTTCAAAAATATTTCTTTAAATTCAAAAAGGGGCTATAAAGCCCCTTTTTTGGAGTTATTTTACTGTTTTTTTAAGAGTCAATTTTTCGAATTTCCCATTTTTGTTAGGTTATTGTTAGGATTTTTTTTTAATTATATAGTTATTTTAATTCCAGGACAATTCAGTAAATTTTTTCATTTTTTAATTTGGAGGATACACAAAATCGGATAATCCACCGAAATTTCTGCTAAGAATTTTCAGAATTATCTTAATTTAGTAATATTCCCTCAATTACTTTTTTAAAAAAATCAAAAATTATTTTCTTTAAAAAACAAAACATAAAACTTTTATGAAAAAGCTATTCCTCATTTTGGTGTTTAGCATCTTTGTTTCAGTAAATGCATTCGGACAGATTGCAGTTACGGTAACTGGTGCAACAAATACAACACCAAACCTATTGCCAGCATATCCTTCATTAGCGCTGGCTCTTACGGATTTAAACAATGTTAATGCAATGACAGGTCCTGTAGTCTTGACATTAACTGCCGGCGGTTCTGAAACTGCTCCGCCTACAGGATTTGTAATAGGTAGTGCAAGTCTCAATCCTGTGTTAAGCGCAACAAATACAGTTACGATTGTTAAATCAGGTGGAACTGTTACAATCAATGCAGGCATCGGAACTGCAACACCAACAAGTGCTGCTCCTGACGGTATGATTGCAATTGTTGGTGCAAACTATATTACAATTGACGGTCTCACACTAACAGATGGTAACGTTGCCAATCCGGCAACAATGGAATTTGGTATCGGATTATTTAAACTCAGCTTATCAGATGGTGCTCAAAATAATACAATCCAAAATTGTACTATTAATATGCAGCGTATCAATAATGCTTCAGGAACTGCACCAATGGTAGAAGGGTCTGTCGGTATTTTGGTTATCAATTCAACAAATACTGCTGCAACTACCGCTCTCGTTCCCGATGCAGCAGCCGGTTCAAACTCAAATAATAAATTTTATGCTAATGCAATTAACAGCGGTAACTATGGAATAGCGCTTTCAGGTTATGCAGCTCCATCACCTTTCGATAGAGGTGATACAGGAAACGATATAGGGGGTTCAAGCTTAGCAACAGGTAATACAATTTTAAACTTCGGTGGAGCTCCTGCAGCAACAAATCCTGCAGCAGGTGTCCGTGCTAACAATCAATGGAGCATTAACATTTCTTATAATACAGTAAATAATAATGACGGTGCAGGTGTTAACCACGTTACCACTTTAAGAGGTATCTATGGACAGGCAGGAACAAGTGCTAACGTTACTATGAATAATAATACTTTGACAATTCATGGTGGTGGAACAACATCACAGGTTGCCGCTCTTGAAAATGTTATCGGTTCAACTGCAGCCGGAAATACTGTAAATATTAATAATAACACTGTCACTGGTGATTATCTAACTGCTACATCAGGTGTGTTTTATGGACTATTTAATAGTGCAACCGCGGCTAATGTTAACATGAATAATAACAGTGTTACTAATATGAGTTATAGTGCTGCCGGACTAACAGGAACCGGTGTAAATTATATGATATATAATTCTGCATTAGCTACAAATGTAACTGCAAGAGAGAATTTGGTTAACAGCATAACAAGAACGGGAACAACCGGAGGAACTCTTATTGGTATTTATTTTGCTGCCGGAACGAACCAAACTGCAAAGAAAAATACTGTTACTAATCTAAGCCATTTCGGAACAGGTACCGGTGGTATAATGTATGGTATCCAGACATCAACCGGAACAATCGTTTGCGATAGTAATACTGTTCATAGTATCGTAAATAATAAAACAACAGGAACCGGCGTGCTTTATGGTATTTACAATATCGCCTCTCCTACAAATGAAAATTTTAATTATAATACCGTTTACAACATTTCTCATTTAGGAACGGGTATTACTTACGGAATGTACCTTAATACCGTAACCGGTGTAAGAACTGTTTCTTACAATAACATTAATAACATAAATAGTACAGGAACAACTGTTGCAGGTCTTAATATGTTAAGCAGTTCTCCGACAGTTTTCGGAAATAAAATTTATAACATAAACAGCACAAATACCGCATCACCGGTTGTTTCAGGTATGATTCTTGGAAGTGTCGGGACTGCAGGTGTTGCAAATATTTATAACAATATTATTGGCGATATCAGAGCTTCGGGAACAGGAACATTAATTGCTCCTGTTGTCAGAGGTATTAATATAACTTCTGCAACAGCAACTTCGCAGGTTAATTTGTCGAATAATTCAGTATACCTTAATGCGCCTGTTGGAGGAGCTAATTTTACTTCTACTGCTCTTTGGGTAACAACCTCAGCAACAGCTACAACTGCTGCATTAACTATGAGAGGTAACGTTTTGATTAACATTTCTACTCCGGGTGCTACAGGTTCTACAAATGCATACCAGCGTTCTTCAACTACATTAACTAACTATACAAATACATCTGACTATAATCTATTTTATGCAGGAACCCCCGGTGCTCAAAACTTGATTTTCTATGATGGAACAAATTCTGACCAGACTTTAGCTGCTTTTAAAACCAGAGTTTCTCCGCGTGAACAAAACTCTGTAACTGAAAGCCCTACTTTCTTAAGCACAACAGCATCAAATTCAGACTTTTTGCGTCCTGATTCAACCATTGCTACTTTTCTTGAAAGCGGTGCTACAACTGTGGGTGGAATTACAATTGACTTCAGAGGCATTGCAAGATATCCTAATGCAGGATATCCGAATAATCCAAGCTTCCCGGCTTTTGCTCCTGATATAGGTGCGTATGAATTTGGTGGTATCTGGAACGATGTAAATGGACCAACTATTTCATACTCAACTTTAATTAGCACATCAAGCACATCAAACAGGTCATTAACTGCAACAATAACTGACCCTTCAGGTGTGGCTACCGGTGCAAACGGACCAAGACTTTATTATAAAAAATCAACAGATGTCTCCTATCAATTCGATGCTTCTCCTGTTGTTTTAGGTGATGATTATACCTTTACAATAAATAATGCTGCACTTGGCGGAGTAACCGCCGGCGATATAATCCAGTATTATGTCGCAGCTCAAGATTTGATTCCAAACGTGAGAACAAATCCTACAGGTGGTAGCGGGGTTAATCCTCCCGGAACAACTCCTCCGGGGTCACCTAATACTTATAACATAACTAGTGCTCCGCTTTCAGGTACATATACAGTAGGACTTACTTTATTTAATAGAGTTACAGGAAAAAATATCTCTGTTCAAGAGAGAACCAGAACAGTAACAAAAGAAATGCCTGTTATTGAAGACCAACCAGTTCAAAAAAATAGTGTTGAATCTGTAACTGCTTCACTTAATGATGAAAAAGTAAGAACCACAACTGTTACAGTTGAAGAGAAATACTCTGTTCTTATCGAAAATGATCGTGAATATAATGGTTCTTTATATCATGAGTTAACAAATGCAGAGAGACAACAATTTGGGTTGTCATCAGATAATATGGCTGTTTATGCAACAATAACTGCTGCTCTTGCAGATCTTAATGCAAGAGGAGTTGGTGGTCATACTACTCTTTCACTTGTTGATGCAACATACCCGACGGAAACTTTCCCATTAATGTTTAATATCAGTAACGTCGCTATGCCAAGTTCAAGTGCAACAATTACACTTAAACCTGCAACCGGTGTAAGCCCTACTATTTCGGGTTCATTGGCTTCTGCAGGATTAATAAAAATTATGAACAATTATGTAGCAATTGATGGTTCAAATGTTGTTGATGGTACTTCTAAAGACATGACCATCACAAATATTTCAGCTACATCTCCATCAGTAATTCATTTTGCTTCAAATGGTACAACTCCGATTACAAACGGAATGATTGAAAACTGTATTATAATAAATGGTATTAATTCTGCAACCGCTGTCGTTGTTTCTGATAATACTTTGGGTACAGCAGGATATTTTAATGATATTACAGTTCAGAATAATTCTATACAAAAAGCTTACATAGGTGCATATAATATTGCAGTTGTTGCACCCGGAAATGGAAGCGGATTGGTTTATTCAGGTAATGACTTAACAACCTCAGGTGCAAATTCTATTAGATTCACCGGTATATATGTTCAAGGTGTGGACGGTGCAAATATTTCACTAAATGCATTTGCAAATTTTGACGGAACAAGTTCTGAGGATGACAGAGGTACATGGTTTGCTACATCTACCAGAAACTCTGTTTTTGAGCGTAACTTCGTTGATTCTTTAAGATATACCGGAACAGGCGGGTATGGATGCTATGGTATTGCAGTGTCATCTGGTACAACTAATTGCAATAACGTTATAAAAAATAATTCCATCTCAGGACTTATGGGTGACGGATGGAACTTTGCAAGTATTATTGGTGATAATAATCATGGTATTTATGTGTTTTCAGCTGGACAAACCGGTGTTGATGTGTTCTATAATTCGATAAACTTATACGGAAACACATTAAACCAGACCGATGCACTTTCAACCGGTATTTGTGTTGCAACCGGTTCAACTGCTGAATTAAAAAACAATAACATTGTTAATAATCTTGGTTTATTAGCTGCAACAGGCAACGGTTCCACAGGTATTTATTTGCAGACTGGTGCCTCACAGCTTGAAAGTTCGGATTATAATAATATTTATGTAAACCCATCAGGTTCAGGTATTAAGGTTGTTGGAAAAGCAGCAACTACTAACTACGCTACCATCCAAGATTGGAGAACTTTCTCATCTACTGATGCAAATTCAATTTCATGGGATCCGCAGTATTTATCAAATGATTTCTTATTGCCGCAAAGCGGAGCTTTTAACGGAACCGGAATACCGATTTCAAGTGTCAATAACGACATATTAGGAAACTCAAGAAGCACATCGGTAGCAAATGGTCCTACAGACATCGGCGCTTTTGAAAAGAGCGGTGGAACAACCACTTCAATGGTTCAAACAATCAATGCTGATGGAACCTATAATTTCGGATTCGGCGGCACAATAGTCGGTTCGATTATAATTACAGGATATACAGCAGATGCTCCTTTCGATATTACATGGATTCGCTATTCAGGCCAGACACCTCCGGGAGCTCCGGGTGGTTCTCAGTATGCAATTGGATATGACAGCATATGGATATCAAACGGCTCATTCAGCGCTACAAGCTATGAACTTCGTGTCAACGTTAATAAGAATAGTTTTTATAACATATCAGATACAAATAATATTATTCTTGCAAAAACAAACAGCAATGGTGCGGTTTGGCAGGATGCTCCTGGAACAACCAATGATTACGTCCCGGGATATCCTATGGGATATGCTTATGCAACAGGTTTAACCTCATTCTCATTGTTTGCGGTAACAACAACAGATGCTCCGCTTCCTGTTGAACTTGCTTCATTTACTTCAAATGTTAACAGAAATATTGTTAAACTTAACTGGACAACATCTGAAGAACAAAACAATGCAGGATTTGACGTCGAAAGAAAACCTGCGGGTTCTGAAACCTGGAGTAAAATCGGTAATGTAGCCGGCAGCGGTAATTCTTCACAACCGAAGAATTATTCTTTCACTGACAACGGACTTAATACCGGAAGCTATAACTATAGATTGAAACAAATTGACTTCAACGGAAATTTCGAATACTATAACCTCTCAGGTGAAGTAATAGTCGGAGTTCCTTCTGATTTCAAATTGTCACAAAACTATCCTAATCCTTTCAACCCGACAACGAAGATTGATTATGACTTGCCGGTTGACAGCAAAGTTAACTTGAGAGTTTATGACATGCTTGGTCGTGAAGTTGCAAGCATCGTAAACGAACAGGTAACAGCAGGATATTATACCGTTCAACTTAACGCAACAAATTTTGCAAGCGGAACCTACTTCTTCAGATTAGTTGCTCAAGGAACAAACGGAAAAGAATTTGTGATGACAAAAAAGATGCAATTAATTAAATAGATGAAATAATTTCAAAAAAAAAATATTTTAGTAAAATTTGTTCAAAAAAGGGGCTTTTTAAAGCCCCTTTTTTATTTAGCAAAAATAATTTTAAATTTTAAAATAACAATAACTTAAATATTTTGTTTGTAGTATTTTTTATTACTTTTCAAATAAATTTGTTAGGATTTTGTTAGGATTAATATTTAATTATTAATGATAATTAAAAATTATAAAAACATATGAAAAAATTTATATCACTTTTTTTATTTGTTCTCTTTATAATATCTTTAACTCAAACATCTTTTTCTCAGGATGTTGCATCAAAAAACAGCGGACAAAAAATTCAGAAACTTACTACCGGTGATAACAATATGTCTCTTTTTACGGTTGTGACCAGTAATGGTTCGACTTCAGCAAACGGAAGAGCGCCTCAAGGCGGAAGAAAATATATAAATACGAAATATTTAATTACAGCTGCTGAAATGACAGCTTCAGGATTTACTGGTACTGTTTATTCTATTGGATGGAGATGGAACGTTCCTTCCCCTCCTGCAGCAACTGTTCCTGTCAGTCAGGGTATTGAAACAACCGGAAGATTAATAGTTTATTTAAGAGATACAGTAGGTACTACAATTGGAGGAACTTTCATCGATACTAACGGTACGGGATATACAAAAATTATAGAAGGCACAATAACTATTCCTGCGGGTACAGACGAAATTAATATCGATGTTCCCGTTGGCGGACCTGGAACTTCACTATTTACACCTACTCCTGGTAACGCCGTGATGGTAATTTTTGTTTACCAAACACTTGGAACACTCGGAACACCTGCTGCAGCTCCTAACGTATACTGCCTAAATTCGGGTGCATTATTAACATATCAATCTCAAACGGTTCCTGGAGTAACAGGTTCAGCATCTGCATTCCGCCCGGAAACAAGACTTGGCAATACAATTCTTCTTGCAGCAGACGTTGGTGCTCAAACAAATCTTTCACCAACTGGAACAGCTAATAATTTCGTTACATATACCTATGCTCCAAAGGCATCAATTAAGAATTTTGGTTTTACCACTCAGGGACCTTTTAATGTAACAACTGAAATAACTGGTCCTGTGCCATATACAAATACTAAGAGCGTTTCATCACTGGCAGCATCGGGTGCAACTACTCTGACATTTGATTCGACATTTACACCTACATATGGAACTTACACAATGAAAACATATACTCAGTTAGCAGGTGATATGGACCATGCTAATGACACTACATGGAGCACATTTAATGTAGCCAATCCTAATTATGGAGGCGGATTCTCGAACAGTGGTGGTTATTATTATTCAAACTCAATTATTGGCAGCGGTGCACCATCATCGCCTGAATTTAACTGGATTGACCCCGTTGCGGCGGGTCATACGCCTATTACTTTTGCCGATCCGGATGATGGGACTTTCCCGGTGGATATGGGATTTAATTTTACTTACATGGGAACTACCTATAATACCGGAGCAACAAATCTAAATATTTACACAAATGGATTTTTAAACTTAGGTACTCCAGTATCAGGTGCATTTTACGGCGTAACATCTTTCCCAAATCCAACTACAACTTTTAATTTAATTGCTTTGGGGCTAATTGATTTGGATTTTACCAATACATTTTATCCCGCGGCAAAAGTTTACTATGGCGGTGATGCTTCCAAGTTTGTAGTAACATACTATCATGGATATAGATGGGTATCTGGCGGTACTTCAACCGATTACATAACAATGCAGATTATTTTCTTTGCAAATGGAAATATAAAATTCCAATATAATGATGCTGAATCATTCAACTATACTACAACATTCACGCCATTCTGTGATATAGGTATGCAAAACAGTGACGGTACAAATGGTCTGCAATATAGAGTTGAGGGCTCTGGTGGTCCAATGTTCTCTTCTCCTATTGCAGTAGAATTCGGACAAAATCAGGGAGCTCTTCCTGTTGAACTTGCTTCATTTACTTCAAATATAAATCGAAATAATGTTAATCTGAATTGGGCAACTGCAAGTGAAATTAATAATGCAGGATTCGATATCGAAAGAAAACCTGCCGGATCTGAAGTTTGGAACAAAATTGGAAATGTTGTGGGTTCAGGTAACTCTACACAGCCAAAGAATTATTCTTTCAACGATAGAGGTTTGAACACAGGTAAATATAATTACAGATTGAAACAAATTGATTACAACGGAAACTTCAAATACTTTACTCTTTCAGGTGAAGTAATTGTTGGAGTTCCGAATGAATACAGACTGTCGCAAAATTATCCTAACCCATTTAACCCGACAACGAAAATTGATTACGACCTTCCGTTCGACAGCAAAGTCGGTATCAGAATTTATGATATGCTTGGTCGTGAAGTTGCAGTTCTCGTAAATGACCAGATGAAAGCCGGTTATTATACAGTTCAGATGAATGCAATCAATTTTGCAAGCGGAACATATTTCTTCAGAATAATTGCGCAGGGTGCAAATGGAAAAGAATTTGTGATGACAAAAAAGATGCAGTTGATTAAATAATTCATAAATATTACTGTTGTAAATTTCTTCAAAAAGGGGCTTTTAAGCCCCTTTTTTTATTTTCTATATAAATACTTACAATAAAAATAAATATTTGTTTTCACTATAGTTAAAATTATAAAAAATAGTCAAATCCTAAAAAAAACTTGATTTTGTTAGGATTTTGTTAGGATTTAATTTAAATTATATTAATCAGTTTTTAATAATTGATATTTAATTAATCTAACTTCATAAAGGAGAATACTATGAAGAAAGTTCTTTATTTTTCTATTTTGGTGTTTATGATGATGTCCTTTTTCGCATCAAACTCAAACGCGCAAATCACTATAGGTGCAAACCCATATACTGATTTGAAAAGTGCATTTACTGCAATCAACAACGGCGTTGAAACCGGAGCTATTACTATTAACATTAACTCCAGTTTCACTGAACCGGATTCAGCTACATTAAATGCAAGCGGAACCGGAAGCGCAAGTTATACTTCCGTATTAATCAAACCTACTGCTCCCGGCTTGACAATCACAGGTAATACCGTAAGAGCTGTAATCAATTTGCTTGGCGCAGATAACGTAACAATCGACGGTAGAGTTGGTGTTGGCGTTACAAGAGAACTAACGATATTAAATAATGCTACAACAACACTGTCAGCAGTTATTAAAATGTCTAGTATGGGAGTCGGTCTTGGTGCCACAAACAATATAGTTCAGTATTGTAATATTAAGACCGGACAAAACTTGCCTACGGTTGCATCCTACGGTATTTATATTGCAGGATTAACGATGACTGCAACCGGAACAGGTGCAGATAATGATAATAATACAATCTCTAACAACGCAATATCAAAAGCCGCGCATGGAATTTATACACGCGGAACTTCAACTGCAAATCCAAATCAGAACACAGCCATTACAAATAATATTATTGGCGGTGATATTGCTGCTGATTATGTAGTTGTGAATGGAATTGACATGACAAATTCCAATCTCGTTACCATATCAAACAATAGAATTTATAATATGATTGTTGTTCATACTGCAATCGTAAGAGCAATCAATTTATCGGCAGGTATGACAAACGTTACTATTAATGCTAACGTTATTCTTGATATTAAAAATAATACAACAGGCAGCTTCGTATCAGGTCAGGGTATTTTTATTTCAGGAACCGGAGCTGTTAATGCAACAATCTCCAATAACTCAATCGCAGGAATTTCAGGTGGTCTTGGTTCAGGAACTGCAACAAATAATGTCTGGGGAATAATGGTTGCTGCCGGAAACTCCTATAACATTTTTTATAATTCAATTAGTATAACAGGAACTCCTCCTGCAACCGGTTCTGTAGATAGATTAGGTTGCTTGGCTTTTAACAGTGCTGCCTCAACAGGTTTGGTAGTTAATAACAATATTTTTTATAACACACGTCCACCGGGAAATGTAACTTCGGGAGGTTCTTATAATATTTATTCTGTTGCAACAGTTGCAAACCTTACTTCAAACTATAATGATTTTTATATTTCAGGAACTAGAGTTTTTACGGGATTTATCACAAGTGCTGACAGAGCAACTTTGGCTGACTGGCAAGCAGCAACAACCCAAGATGCAAATTCCATTAACGGAAACCCGTTGTTTGCAAATGCTTTGAATTATCTTCCTGTTGGCTCTACATCTCCATGTTTAAACGCAGGAACGCCGATTGCTGTTACAACTGATATTTTGGGTGTTACAAGAAACGTAACAACTCCAACCATTGGTGCCTATGAAAACCCTGTAAATGTCTCTGATGCAGGTGTTACCATTCTTTATACATTAGGTTACATTCCGGTTAACTTCGGTGCTAACCATGTTATTACTGCAATTGTTTCAAACTTAGGAAATCAGGCAATAACTAATCTCAATGTAACTTTGGATATTAGTGGCGCAAACTCTTTTAATAATGTTAAAGTAGTCGCTTCATTGCCGATTGGCGCATCAGAAACGGTAACTTTTGATCCATTTACTCCTACGGCTACAGGAACTAATAACGTTATGGTATCCGTGCCTATTACCCCTGACCGTCCTTTTGAAGACCCATCTTCATATGATTCAAAAATTATCTCAACAACACCTCAATACGGTTATTTTGAGAGACCTAACTTGCCGGTATATTCCTTAACTCCGCCGGTGCGTGATATGAATAAAAAATCTGCATCAGCTGAAATGGAAACATTAGTTTGGGAAAAACCTGAAGTTGAAAATGATAACGCAGGTGCAAATTCATTTTCTGTAACTCAAGAGGCAACCGTAAATCAATTCTCCTATGCAATTGGAACAGTTGCAACAGGTGGTGTTGGTTTTAATGGCGGTACCGGTGATTTTGTCGCTAAATTTACAACTGCTATTGCCGGAAGTTTAAACCAGGTAGATGTAAATTTTGTTAATGGCGGGCAACCATTTATAGTTGGTGTATGGGATGCTACTGGTTTAGGAGGCTCTCCCGGAACATTAATGTATGAAACCGATACAATGACATCTGCTTCTGGTGTATTCACTGTTATTATAAACCCGGCTTTAGCAATACCAGCAGGCAGCTTCTATGTTGGCGTCAGACAAATTGGAACAGTTAACGTTTCGTTTGCATATCAAACTGAAAATCCTATCAGGAGCGGAACATTCTATTTTGCATCACCAACAGGAAGCACAACATGGAATGATTTTGCCCCGAATAATTTCTTCAGATTTATGATTTCACCAAAATTTGCTCTGGCACATGATGTCAGCGCGGATGGAATTGACCAGGTAGGAACGAATTATTACAACCCGGGAACAATCGCAATTCCAATGACCGGAAGTGTTATTAATCTTGGCACAAGTACTGAAACTTTTGATGTAAACAGGAAAGTTTATGACGGCAATACTGTTGTTTATGACAATACTATTACAGTAAATAACCTTGCATCAAATGCTTCTGCAGTAACTACATTCGCTAACTTCACGACTTTTGTTTCCGGAACTACTTATACCATTGTTGACTCAACGAGACTGGGAACAGATCAAAATATCCCTAACAATAGATTCAGTTCAACATTCACACCTTTTGTTGCTAAGACTGCATGTATTCTGTGGGCAGATGCCGGAAGCAGAGATTCATTGATTGCTCAAATGAATACTTATACATCAGATTATGATGTAGTCAGTGCAACCGGTTTCACCGGTTCGTTCCGTGCATGGAAAACTGTATTTTATGTGCTGGCTTCAACCGGTAACTGGACAGCCGCTATCAGAGATTCATTAAAAGCTTATCTTGATGCTTCGCCGTTTGAAGGGTTAACCACCAAAAGAACGCTTGTAATTTTTGGTAATGACTTAGGGTATAACAACGACCCAATAAGAAATGGTGCAGCTCTTGCCGCCGATACACTTTTCTATAGACAATATCTTGGTGGAACCTATATGGCAGATAGCTGGCTTACGGCAGTTCCTACTGCTACCAGAAAGTTTTACGGAGCAGGACCATTTTCTTCAGTAACTGCTGATTCAAGTTCAGATTCTTTCCCTGACATGGTCAGACCTTCTGATTCAAATCCTCAAGGACAACGTACGTCAGGTTTCTATCCGCTTACGGTTGATTCTTCAAGTAGCGGTGACTCTGCTTGCGCATTATATTATTCCGGAACTTATAATCTCTTCTACGGAACAAATACATATTCTGCATATAGAACCAGAATAGGAGTTGTTGATAATCCGCTTGGTATCTTCGTTGCCATCAAAGACTGGATAGAAGCAAACGGCGGTATATTGCCTGTTGAGCTAATGTCCTTTACTTATAATGTTAATAGAAACATTGTAAATTTAAACTGGTCTACTAACTCTGAAATAAATAATTCCGGTTTCGACATCGAAAGAAGAATTGCCGGATCAAACACATGGTCAAAAATTGGAAATGTTGAAGGTTCAGGAAATACTAACGAACCAAAAAATTATTCATTCACCGATAACGGATTGCAAACCGGAAAATATAATTATCGTTTAAAACAAATTGACTTCAATGGAAATTATGAATACCATAATCTTTCAGGTGAAGTTATTGTTGGTGTTCCGGGTAAATTCGACTTATCACAAAATTATCCGAATCCGTTCAACCCTGTAACAAAAATAAATTATGATTTGCCTGTTGACGGTAAAGTTAATTTGAGAATTTATGATATTACAGGTAGAGAAGTAGCAAATCTGGTAAACGGAATTCAGACTGCAGGTTATTATACAATTCAGTTCAATGCTTCTAATTTCGCCAGCGGTGTTTATTTCTATAGAATTATTTCTGAAGGAACTGCAGGTCAGCAGTTTGTAATGACTAAAAAGATGGTTCTTGTAAAATAATTCTTAATTCACATAATTTCTTACAAAAAGGGGCTTTCAAGCCCCTTTTTTATTAATATAGGTTCAAAACAATTCTTCCTATTTTGTTTGCTTTGTTAGGTTTTTGTTAGGATAATATTTAAGTTTATAATATTACCTAACATAAAATTGGAGGAAAAATGAAGAAGTTTTTCCTGTATATCTTCACGCCTTTCCTGTTCGTTCTTTTTTTCTTATCTCTCATTACCGATTTTAAATATTTCCCATCTGACAATAAATCTTCTGAACTAAAAGAACCTCTGAAAATGATTCAGGGCAAGGAAGATAATCCTTATGAAGCCGCAGAGTTCAGATACAAAATGCTTGCCACCACGAAAGATTCCAAAGACAAATTTGTAGACTTGCCGGAATTGCGACGGGAAGCGGTTGAATTTTTTAAGCAAAATTTAACACCGCAGGGAGATAATTCAAGCGCTGGAACCGACTGGGTTCCGATTGGACCCGGAAATATAGGCGGAAGAATAAGGTCTATATTAATAAAGCCGTCATCTCCATCTACCATTTTAATTGGAGCAGTTGCAGGAGGGGTTTGGAAATCAACAAATGCAGGTCTTAACTGGACACCAACAATGGATGAGCTTGACCCCATTGCAATCGGAAGCATGGTATTCGACCCCAAACATCCTGACACGGTATTTGCAGGTACCGGCGAAGGTTGGGGAAACTCAGATGCAGTTTATGGAAATGGAATTTACCGTTCGACAAACTTCGGAGACACCTGGGAGCTTCTCGCTGCTACAACTTCAACATCTTTCAGAAATGTTCTGCGGATGGCTTCAGATACTGCCGGAAATATTTACGCTGCAACAAAAAGCATAAACACAAAACAAGGCGGTGGTGAATATACACTCGCAGGAGGGTTATTTAAAAGCACAAATTCCGGAACCAGCTGGACAAAAATAAGCTCCTCTACTTTTGCGGATAACTATTTTAATCCGACAGATGTAATTGCTATGACCCCGTCAGAAATTTTATTTGCCGTTAATAACAACGGTGCAACCTTTGGTGGAATTTACAGAACAACGAACGGCGGAACTAACTGGACTAAAATCACTTCCGGTTTACCGACAACAGGGCATGCAAGAATTGCTCTAGCACAAGACCCTTCGCATAAAGATACTTTGTATTCGGTATTTCAATCAACCGACGGGTCACCCGCAGGTGATGGAGGGCTTGAGGGAATTTTTATGTCCACAAACCGCGGCGTTGACTGGACAGGCGTTACAACACCTCCAAAAATCAGTTCCACCGGAACACGTTCATATCTCGGAACGCAGGGATGGTATGACAACGTTATAACCGTTGACCCGCATAACTCGGCAAATATCTATGTCGGCGGTGTGGATATGATGAAATCAACCAACCGTGGAACAAACTGGACTCAGTTGACCTATTGGCATAGCTTTTATGGCTCTCCTGTAATTCATGCTGACCATCATGCAACTGCTTATGACCCGGTAACTCCTGACATTGTTTATGAAGGAAATGATGGTGGAATTTTTAAGACAACGGACGGAGGAACAACCTGGACTTCTCTGAATAATGGACTTGCAATAACTCAATATTATGGCGGCGCAGTTTCTCCGTTGGGTGTTGGTGCTTTATACGGAGGAACGCAAGATAACGGGCATTTAAAATATTCTGCAGGAACTGACTGGACTATGGTCTTCGGAGGCGATGGTGGTTATGCTGCTGTTGACCAGACAACATCAACTACAGCATACGAAGAATACGTTTATCTTGAAATGTCAAAAACTACAGACGGCGGTTCATCCTGGTTCTCAAGCATAACAGGTTTAACCGACGCAACAAGCAGTTCGCTATGTTTATTCATTTCGCCGTTTTCGATGAATCCCGATGCATCAAGTGTTCTCATAGCCGGTTCAAATAAAGTATGGATAACATCAACCGGCGCAACATTATGGACTGCGTCAAGCGGTGTGCTTTCAGCGGATGAATATGTAAGTGCTGTTTCTGTTAAAGGACCAAGCTCGCCTTATCTCGGATACGCCGGAACAACAGATGGAAAAATATTTAAATGCAGTTCACTTGACCCGGCAATCGGTTTAGATACATGGACTGATGTTACACCTCCGGGAACAAACGGAGCATGGGTTCGCAGATTAGTTATAAACAGTTCCGACCCCGGACGGGTTATTGCCTGTTATTCCGGATATAATATAGTCCCGCCATTAAGCGCAAAACATATATGGCTCACAACAGATGGAGGGCTAAGCTGGTCTGACATTTCAACCCCAATTGGAAACGTTCCCGTTCATACGGCAATTTTTGACCCGAACGATGCTTCGATAATTTATGCAGGAACTGAAACTGGAGTAATTAAAACTACTAACTCAGGTGTGAGCTGGACTAGTTTTGCAACGGGAATGCCGAAATATGTTCCGGTTGATGAGTTAGTGCTTCAAACAACTACGCAAACAGGTTTTGCTTTTACTCACGGAAGAAGTGTTTATTATACCGACGGTCCTCTTCCTGTTGAATTAGCTTCATTTTCCGCAGTCGTTAATGAAAGAAATGTTACTTTAAACTGGACAACTTCGACCGAAGAGAATAATTCGGGATTTGATATTGAACGCCGGACAATTACAAATGAAAACTGGGCAAAAGTCGGCTTTGTTCAAGGGAACGGTAATTCAAGCGAACCTCATAATTATACTTTTACCGAAAATAATCTGAATGCAGGAACATATAAATACAGATTAAAACAAATTGATTACAACGGGAATTTTGAATATTTTAACTTGTCTTCTGAAGTTAATGTTGGTATACCTGATAAATTTGATTTGTCACAAAACTATCCGAATCCGTTTAACCCTACAACAAAAATAAATTACGAGTTTCCTGTTGAAGGAAAAGTAATTCTGAAAGTTTATGACATCAGCGGCAGGGAAGTAGCGCAGCTTGTGAACGAAATTCAGACAGCAGGCTATTATACAGTTTCTTTCAATGCTTCCAGTTTTGCAAGCGGAGTATATTTCTATAGACTCTTTGCAAACGGAAACAACGGACAGCAATATCAAATGACAAAGAAAATGATGCTGATTAAATAAAAATATATTTTAATATTTTTTGTTTTCCTTAAAAAGGGGGCTTAAAAGCCCCTTTTTTGTTAAAATTCCTAACCAATAAAATTAAAAATCACCATTTTTGTTAGGATTTTGTTAGGATTTTTTTTAAGTTTAGTAATATACCTGTTCAAGGTAGAAAATCTTATTTATTAATTAAAAATCATTTTAAGGGGATGAAAATGAAACGAAAAACGTTTACTATTCTTTTATTTATTTTTTCAATTTTTTTAATTTCCGCACCTACATCTGAAGCTCAATACAAGTTGAATGAAGGGTTTGAAGATACGACCTTTCCTCCAGCTGGTTGGACTAGAGCTAACATTTCCGGCAGTGTTGAATGGGTGAGAAGCACTGCCCAGAAAAGAACAGGTGTTGCAAGTGCATTCAGTAATTATGATGCATCTGAACCTTCCATGGACTGGCTCATTTCAAAAAGATTTGTTCCCGGCGTAACGGATTCACTTACATTTTATGCCAGAAGACAATATTCAAGTAATTACCCGCCCGATTCTATGTTTGTATTTATTTCAAATACAGACTCTGTCTATACTAGTTTTTCAACTGTTCTTGTTGAATTTAACACAAACGAAATCACATCAGGCACTTGGAATAAGTTCACAGTCTATATCGGTGGTTATTCCGGACAGACTTGCTGGATTGGTTTCAGACATCAGAATTATGACGGAAATGGAATTTTTATTGACGATGTAACAGTAGGTGAACCGGTTTTAAATGATGTCGGTGTTACAGCCAATAATGCTCCTACGGGCACATTGTTCACATCAAATACACAGATTACTCCCAATGCAACGATAAGAAATTTCGGTACTCTTTCTCAAATAGTTCCGTTTAACATTACTTATCAGATAACAGGTCCTGCAAACTTAACTACTACAACATCAGATACTTTAGCAGCCGGAACTTCAAAAAGCATTTCTTTCCCGGATAACTTTACTCCGAATGTTGCAGGAACATATAACGTAACAATCTATACAAGTTTGGTAACTGACCAGGATAGAAGCAATGATACATTAAAGACATCATTCACAGTAAGCAATCCTAAAGATGTTCTAATACTTAATGCTGACCAGCAAAGTGCTGATTCATTAATGTCACACATGAACCAATCTGGTTATGCAGGAAAGTATGATGTTCTTACAACTTTCCCGAATGTATCTTTCAGCAGCTGGCAAACACTTATTGTATTGCTTGGTAATAGTGCAAACTGGAGTCCTGCATTAAGAGATTCAATGAAATCATTCCTGGATAATGCTCCATTGCCTTTATCCGGTTCAGGCGTTAAAAAAACCTTTATGATTTTCTCCAATGATTTAGGATATTATAATGACCCGAGAAGAAATGCATCAGCTCCTGCAGCAGATACTGTCTTCTACCGTCAATATCTGAGATCAATGTATTGGGGCGATAACTGGCTATCTACAATTGCAGCGGCTGACAGCACATTTAATGGAGTTAATGATTTTTCAGGTTTAAATAATAATTATGTTACGGGTAGCTATCCTGACTTCGTAATGGCAGTTAACGGAGGTTCAGCAGCATTCGTTCCTGCTACGCTGACAACTAATGATACTGCTAACGCTGTATATTATGCCGGTTCAACATATAATATGTTTTATGGAACAAATCAGTATTGGGCATTCAGACCAAGCACTGATGTTGTTGAAGCACCTATTAATGTATTCCAGAAAATTGCAGAATGGATTGAAAATAATGGAGGCGTTCTTCCTGTTGAGCTTTCTTCATTCACAGCTTCAGTATCTCAACGAGACGTTAATCTGAATTGGTCAACAGCTGAAGAAATAAATAATTCAGGTTTTGATATTGAAAGAAAAACAAGTGACGGTCAATGGACGAAAGCCGGATTTGTAACCGGAAGCGGTACCACACATGAAACAAAATCATATTCATTTACTGACAGAGGATTGAATACAGGTAAATATAATTACAGACTCAAACAAATAGATTACAATGGCAACTTTGAGTATTATAATTTATCATCTGAAATAAATGTCGGTATTCCGAATAAATTCGATTTATCACAGAATTATCCGAATCCGTTTAATCCTGTAACAAAAATAAATTATGATTTACCGCTTGACGGAAAAATCATGTTAAAAATTTATGACATTACAGGAAGAGAAGTTGCGCAGCTTGTGAACGAAATTCAGACAGCAGGCTATTACACAGTTTCTTTCAATGCTTCCAGTTTTGCAAGCGGAGTATATTTCTATAGACTCTTTGCAAACGGAAACAACGGACAGCAATATCAAATGACAAAAAAAATGATGCTGATTAAATAATTTTTTTTATTCTTCATACGGAAAGACCGTTCTGCAACTTGCGGAACGGTCTTTTTTATTTTGTCACACTTGTGCATTTCAACTGTCTAATGTATATAATAAATTATTATATATGAAAAACCCATTGTCGGAAAACTATAAATTTGATGAAAATGACCTTGAAACCATCGAATTAGCAAAAAACGGTGATAAAAAAGCGCTTGAACAAATTATAAAAGACAATCAGAATTACATTTACAACATTGCATTACGGATGGTTTTCAATCCCGAGGAAGCAAAAGATATTACTCAGGAAGTCCTCATTAAAGTAATTACGAACCTCTCCCGTTTCGAAGCTAAAAGTAAATTGAGAACATGGATTTATAGAATTGCAGTAAACCATATCCTGAATTTCAAAAAAACTTCCGGTGAAAAAATGCATGCGAATTCTTTCTCGATTTACGGAAATCTGATTGATGAAACACCTGATTATGAATTGCCCGATAATAGCAATTACTCGGTGGATATGAAAATAATTGTTGAAGAAGTTAAATACAGCTGTATGTTCGGAATGCTGCTTTGCCTCGATAGGGAACAAAGAATGGTATATGTTCTTGGTGCAATGTTTGGTGTTACCGACAAAACCGGAGCTGAGATTATGAACATAAGCCGTGATAATTTTCGTCAGAAACTCTCACGTGCAAGAAAAGATATGTATAGCTTTATGAATAATAAATGCGGGCTTGTAAATAAAAATAATCCCTGCAGATGCGAGAAGAAAACAAAAGAATTGCTTGATGTGGGATATGTCAATCCGCAAAGTTTGAGATTTAATGTAAATTATTATAACACGATTGAAAAAGAAGTTGGAAAAAAACTTAATGAGTTTATTAATTTATCGGAGGAAGTTTGTGAAGACCTTTTCAGAACCCAGCCGTTTCAGATTTCCCCTGACTTTGCCGCTTATTTTAAAGAATTAATTAATTCAGGAAAATTCAAAGACATTTTTAATTATAATTAGTTAATCTGCATTATTTGTCAATTTTTTCAATGCCCACTTACCTTTTTATTCTTATTTTTTTCATTTAAATTTAATCTGTTAAAATTAAAAGGAGAAATATAATGAAACCGTTCTACTCCATAATTATATTTATTTCATTGATGTTTTTTGTTGCCAATATCAATGCTCAGTCCCATGACGAAGTTTACAGAGAGGCAAATCCGGAACAAACCGTTCAAACGGATAACTCTCCTTATGCAAATTTATTAGCGCAAATTGCCAATGCAAAGAAAGCAGGTAACTTTGAGCAATATAAACAACTAAGTGAGCAGTTAAAAAGCCAATTTCCTGAAAAATTTCATTATTCGCAGGATGCATTTCAAATAAGAGCACAGTATCCTGAAGGAAATATGAAAGCTCCTTTCATAGAAGGGGATTGGGGTCCGGGCGATGTAAGGCTTTACCCGAGGAATGTCTTTACGGGTAATGCAAGAAATAATAAAACTCTTGACCTGGAAGTAGATTCCCTCGGAAATAAATATGCAGCTTTTATTGTAAGCACGAGAGACTCGATAAAGCTTTATAAATCCACAAATGATGGAACCATATGGACAAATTTTCAGACTGTCATCATTGCCGCCCCTTTGCAATTTCATTCTTTTGATATGTTCATAACAGATTCTGCGAATGCATTTAGAATCGGAATTTCCTGTGCTGTAAATACTATCGGAAGTGAAAATGACGGACAACTTTTCTGGATAAGTATGACAACAGAGGGTACAGGATTTCGTGCAGCGAGCATTTATGCAACGCCTGCAGGTTCAGGATATGCAAATCCTTCAATCACATCAGACGGATTTTTGTACAGCGCAGGACTAACATATTGGTACACGGCATACCAGAGAGTAAACTCCGGAACTGGCGCAGGAAACCAGCTTCTTTGTTCATTCTCTACGGACTGGGGTTGGACATGGAGAATTGATACGGTTAGAAATACTTTTAATGATTTTAGTATTGATATAGAATATAATTCTTATCCTACGGCTGATTCCATTTATGTCATAATGACAAACGATGTTACTCCCGCAAATCCTAATTTAAGGCTTATGAGAGTATGGCTCGGTATTCTCGGAAACTCGCCGGCTTGGACACAATTTAACATCAATGCAAGTGCCCAACCGGAATTGGAATGCGAATTAGCAGTCAACAGACAAAATAACGGAATGGCAATTGTCTTCAGAGAAGATTTCGGTGCTGCAAACGGAAATGCAAGATATAATTATTGGGTACCGGGATTAAGCAGCTGGTGGGGGAACACCGCTGATATATCTGCCAATCCTAATAATGAAAGCAGACCGAGAATTGATTGTCAGGAAAGACAAGGAGCATATCGAGTGAGCTTCGTGTCTCAGGATGTTTTATATGACACGGTTATTTATACTTCCACAACAGATATTACATCAGGATTTGCAGGCAGAACTATTGTAAATCAAACTAATGACGGTTCAACAATAATTTCTCCTGATGTAGCAGGTTTCAGAAGTGGTGGCGGATTCGGTGGCGGAGTTACTTTTGCAGGGTTTTCATCAAGTGTCTGGTATGATGGTTCAAACATTACTCCAACCGGCATAAATCCGAATAACGGAATCGTTGAGCAATATACTCTTTCTCAGAATTATCCGAATCCTTTTAACCCGGTAACAAATATTAAATTTAGTTTGCCTGTAAAAGGATTTGCAAGTCTTGTTGTTTATGACGCTCTCGGAAGAGAAGTTGCGACTCTGATTAACTCTGAATTAAATGCCGGCTCGTATACAGTTGATTTCAATGCGTCTTCATTATCATCAGGGGTTTATTTCTATAAGCTAACCGCAAATAATTTCTCTGACGTAAAGAAAATGCTTTTGGTAAAATAAAATATTTTATTTATCCTAAATTAAAAGACCGTATGGCGGAAGCTATACGGTCTTTTTTTATACAAAAAAATATTATTAAATTTTTAATCTGTCATTACGGGCAGTTCGATGACGAATTTTGCACCTTTGCCGTACACACTTTCACACCATAATCTTCCGTGCATTTCTTCTGTAAATTTTTTTGCAATAGAAAGTCCTAATCCGTTCGAGGTCTCTCCGCCTGTCGGAGTCGAGCTTAAGCGTGAATACTTCTGAAATAGTTTACTTATTTCCTCTTTCCTGATGCCTTCGCCTTCATCAATAATTTCAATTCTTGCAATTTTTTCGTTGCGTGATACATTCACAAAAACATTTTTATTTTTGGGTGTAAACTTTATGGCGTTGGAAAGAAGGTTATCCAATATCTGTGAGAATGCATCTTTATCATACTTGGCTGTTATTGATTTTTCTTTGGTATTAAAAATTAGATTTATATTTTTTTGCTGGGCATGTTTTTTAAACGCATCAACGGATTTTTTTATGGAATTCACAAGGTTTAGTTTAGTCGGCTTTAACTCAATTTTTCCAGCTTCGATTAAATTCAGGTTTAAAATGTTCTTCAGAAGGTTAAGCATTTTTTCGGAAGTTGCTTTAATGTCCTCAATGCTGGATACAAGTTCCTCTTTTTTTAAGGCGTTGAAATCTTCGAGAAGCTGATCGGTTATCATAATAATCGTTGAAACAGGATTCCGCATGTCATGCGCAACAATGCCAATCATTTCGTTTTTATCTTTGTCTAAATCGATTAATTTTTTATTAAGGTGTTCGACTTTTTTAAGAGCTTCCATAATCTCCTTGCTCTTTTTTTCTGCGGCTGCTTTTTCTTCCCGGAATTTTTTTACTTCATATTTTATGTTAAAGCTTTTTGTCTTAAGCAGAGTCTTCTCAGTTATCAGGTCTTTTTGAATTTTTTCAGAAGTTTTTATCTCTTCAAGGGCTTTTTTGTAATCGCCTTTTCTTTCATAATAATCCGAAAGACTGCTATGCAGTCTGAAAATCAACTTCTTGTTTTTTATTTTCTTGGCAATTTCAAGCGCTTTTGTGTAATTATAATATGCTTCTTCATATTGTTTCTCATCTAAGTAAATATCACCGAGAGTGCTGTATCCGGTGGATTTAAACTCAGGCATCTCAATCTCATTCAAAATTTTCATCGCGTGATTAATCTCGTTCATCGCTTCCTTTACTTTGCCTGTCTTATGAAGATTATAAGCAAGGTTTATCAGCACTCCTGCCTCGTGTTTTCTGTCTTTAAGCTGTCTTCTGATATCAACCACCTCGGAATAAAGGTCGACTGCTTTTTTGTAATTACCTGTATGGCTTTCAATCATTCCTAGATTGTTAATGACGTTTGCCATCCCATCAAGGTTTTTCAGTTTCCTTAAAGTTCTCAATCCCTGATTTAAATACTCACGTGCCTTTTCATAATCCTGAAGCTCAATATATACAAGTCCTATGTTCATTAGCGTGAACGTTGTGCTTGGCTCTTCATTAATTTTTTCTTTTAGCTCCAGACTTTGAAAATAGTAATCCAGTGCTTCCTCATAGTCGCCGATTGCTTCGTGAATGTTGCCTATGTTATTTAATAGGTATGCTTTATTCCGTTCATTGCTGATTTCATTTGCAAATTTCAGCGCTTCAAACGCATACCTCAGCGCAAGCTCATAATCTCCCAGACTTGAATAAGCGCTGCTCAATGAACCGTAAGTAGATGCAATTCCTGCTTTGTTGTCTATCTTCGCATAATGATCAAGAGCAATCTTTGAATACTCGATTGCTTTTTGTGCATCACCGAGCGCAAGATTTCCCGAAGCAATATTTAAATATGCTTTTGCCTGCCCTTTGACATAATTAATTTCTTTCGACTGCTTTAGTATCTCTTGCGAATTTTTGATTGCCGAAATTGGATTATTATACCTCAGCGCAGCATTCTCATCATTCTGCTTGTCGATTAATTCCCTGAGAGCTTCTTCATTAGACGTTTCAGTGAATTCATCACTAAGCTCTCCGTTAAGCGGCTTACTGCTAAGCTCGGCAGGAGAATCTTTATAAGAATCTTTTTTTACGATATTATTTTTGGTTTTACTCAATCAACGAGCTGATTTATTTATAAACAAAAAAACCTTAAAGACATCTTTAAGGTTTAATTTGGAAGTATTTTCAACACTATCTCACGTTGCGGAGAGGGAGAGATTCGAACTCTCGGTAAGGGTTTACCCCCTACGACGGTTTAGCAAACCGTTGGTTTCAGCCACTCACCCACCTCTCCGGTGGTACATATATAAGCTGATTTTTAAATATATACAAAAATAGCTAATTACCGATACTGTTACAATGGAATAAAAAACTGCACCGTGTGTCATTCTGAGGAGCTTGCGACGAAGAATCCCCTTAAGGGTGTCATTCCTGCGGGGTACCCTTTGGGTCACGCAGGAATCCCATTAGTGAAACATAAATTGCCACAGAGAACACAGAGAAAATAAAAAATAACAGTAAAAAACGAAGTTTTTCTGAACACAAAAACACGAAAGCACAAAACAAATAACCAATGTCATTCCCGCGTAGGCGGCAATCCACCCCCTCTATGTCATTCCTGCGCAGGCAGGAATCCCATTATTAGAAATAAACATTTTACGCCCCCGCTGGAGTCTCCGCAGGGACTCCAACGAAACATAATTTCTGATGCTTGTTGGTGAAAACACCAACAAGGGCTTTTCAAGTTCAGAAGATCTGTGTATAAATAAAAAGGGGCTTTCGCCCCTTTTGTGTTATTACAATTTTATTTTAAAACTCTCTTACAGCGATATTATATCATTATATATCACAAACAACATCAGCACAAGCAATAACGCGAAGCCGACGTTTTGTAAAACAATCTGAACTTTGTAAGGCACGGGACGTCTCACGATTCCCTCATAAGCAAGCATCACGAAATGTCCGCCGTCAAGAGCAGGGAAGGGAAGTATGTTAATTACCGCGAGCGACATCGAGAGCAATGCAAGGAAACTAATGAAAGTAAAAATACCGCCCTCAGCAGATTGTGCAGATACCTGCGCAATCTTCACAGGACCACCGATTGCTTTATTAAAAGGAATGTCGCCCTTTATGATTTTGTAAATCGAACTAAAGAAAACCTCAACACCGTAATAATACATATCCGAAGCCGCTTTTGGAACTGCGCTGATTACGTTGTAATTTTCGGTCTTAACAGGTCCTTCGTATTTTGCGCTTATGCCTATTCCGATTGTTGAGTCAACTCCCGGCGTAACCATTCCCGACATCACCTGACCATCGCGCGTCCATTTAATTTCAGAAGTTCTGTTAGCATTTGCTTTAATCGTTTCAATCAATTGTTGTGAGTTGCTTATCTTAACGCCGTTAAATTCAGTTATAATGTCATTCACCTGCAATCCTGCTAATTCAGCCGGTTTGCCTGATACAACCATATTCACAAGAGGCATAACTTTTTCGGGAAACAACCCGACGTTCTTTTCGGTGATATCGCCAAGCTGTTCTTTTGTAACTCTTATGACGGTATCTTTTCCGTTCCTGTTAATTGCAAAAGTCAATGCTTCTCCAAGATTATCAATGTAAATGGAAGAAGTAATGTCTTCCCAGTAATGAACAGGATTATTATTGATTGAAAGAATTCTGTCGCCTGGTCTTATGCCTGCACTATATGCCGGTGTATTTATGCTTACATAACCGACGGTTGTTGTCTCGGTTAAATTTTTTCCTTTGATAAGCGTGAGCGCATAAAAAATAAAAAATGCAAGCAGGATGTTCATTATAACACCTGCGGTTATAACAACCATTCTTTTCCAAACGGGCTTTGAGCGGAACTCCCAAGGTTTCGGAGCTTCTTCTATGAAATTTTTATCCATAGATTCGTCAACCATTCCCGCTACTTTAACATATCCGCCGATAGGGAAGGCGCATAAACGGTAATCCGTATGGTCGCCAAGCTCGACGTTTTCTTTCATTTTGCCGAATGAAAATCCGGTTACTTTATTCCATCCGAATAATCTGTATCCGATTCCCAAAGCAAAAACTTCCGCGCGCATTCCCATCATTCTGGCTGCCGCGAAATGTCCAAATTCGTGGACAAAAACAAGTATTCCGATAACTATCAGAAAGTAAAATATTGTGTTAAATAATTCCATTTATCAGTTTTATAAATTTTTAATTTGAGTACTTCATAAAAACATCATTTCTAGTGTTTTTATCAATATATAATATATCTTCTACTTCAAAATCCTTTAGATTTTTATGACTATCAAGACTATTTTTGATAATAGCCGGGATATCTGTAAATTTTACCTTAGAATTGAGGAAAAGTTCGATTGCAATTTCATTTGCGGCGTTCATAACCGTGGGATACGTGCCTCCCTGCTTGATAACGTCATAAGCAATTTTCAGGCATTCAAACTTGTCAAAATCAGGCTCCTCGAAACATAAAGTATTATATTTCCTGAAATCCATCCTCGGGAAATCCGATTGGATTCTCTCGGGAAATGTAATGGCATACTGTATAGGGATACGCATATCGGGAATTCCGAGTTGCGCCTTAATCGAGCCATCGACAAATTCAACCATTGAATGAATGATTGACTGCGGGTGAACAAGAATTTCAATCTGGTCAACATCTAAATTGAAAAGCCATTTTGCTTCAATGACTTCGAGTCCTTTGTTCATTAATGTCGCGGAATCAATCGTGATTTTTCTGCCCATCTTCCAGTTAGGATGATTAAGCGCTTGCTCGATTGAAATATTCTTGAAATCTTTTTTATCTAAATTTCTGAACGGTCCTCCGGATGCAGTTAAAATTAATTTTGATATTGTCGAATTATCACCTGAAGTATCTTCACCAGTAAGACACTGAAGTATTGCAGAATGCTCACTGTCAATCGGAAGTATTTCTGATTTATGCTTTGCAGCCAAATCATAAATAATCTTTCCGCCTGCTACGAGAGTCTCTTTGTTAGCAAGCGCAACACGCTTTCCTTTTTTCACTGCTTCAATTGTCGGCATCAAACCTGCAAACCCGACAAGCGAGCTTACAAGAATGTCGTAATCATCACGCTTGCATATTTCAACTAATGCTTCATCACCTTTAAGAACTTCTATATCTTTAAACTTTCCTGCATTTAAAAAATCAGAATATGCCTTTTCATCTGTTATTACAACACCTTTTGGCTTAAATTCTTTTATTTGAGCGGATAATTCATCAATATTTTTGTTAACGGTTAAATATACAATTTCTATACCATAACCGTTAGAATTAAGGTTTTTTATGACGTTTAAAGTATTAACGCCAATCGAACCGGTCGAACCTAATATTGAAATTTTTTTATTCATCCTGTAGCTGAACAGATGTCCTGACTGTTCACTAAATCCCCATATATAAAAAAATTGTCCCGCGTTGCACGGGACAATTTCCAAATCATTTATTCTATAATGTTTACAACGTTTTTAAACGAGATATTTATTAATCATTTTCAAAAACTCTTCCTTGCTTCTTTTCCCTTCAATTGCTTCTACAATGTTTCCGTCTTTATCGATTATCAGCGTCATAGGGATAGCATTAATATCTTTGTTGATTGCTTTACTGAAAGCGCTGACTAAATCATCATTGCCGGTTAAAATCTGGTATGAAACAGGATTCTTCTGTAAGAAGCTTTGGACTGCTCCGTCTTCCTGCTCAAATACGCTCACTCCGAGCATCTTGAAATTTTTACCGTTAAGCTCCTGAGAAATTTCAGAAAGGTCAGGCATCTCTGCTTTGCATGGTCCGCACCATGTTGCCCAAAGGTTAACGAATACAACATTGCCTTTGAGGTCATTTAATGAAGCGCTTTTTCCGTCTGCTGTCCATGTGAAATTCGGAGCAACGTTCTTGCCTGTTGACGGCTGAACTGATGAAACAGCTGCTATCTGACCTGTTGTGGATTTAGGAGTCTGCGTGGTCTGATTATTTGTAGTGGTATTAGTCGTGTTGTTATTATTGTTAGTAGTAGTTGTCGTGTTTTTGTCATTAGTGCCGCATGAAATTAAAAAACCACTGAGCAATGCAACGAATAAGAAATTAAAATATTTCATTTTATAATTTTTATTTTATGTTATTAAGGGTAGTGAGAATTTCATCGCTTTGAAGTTTAGATACTGATGAGCAAACAACGTCATCATCTTTGTACCATACAATTACATTATCAGATTGCTTTCGTTTGCACGGCTGCCAGTTTTTTCCAGCGAAAATGTTATTCTTAAATTCTTCGGTAAGCAATAAGCCGTTATCATTGTCATCCATCATATCTTTCTTTTTCAGCTGAAGAGTATAAATCAAATGGTCGCCTTTTTTATGCACAAAATGAACCGCTTTCAAGCCGTTTACTTCATTATATACGCCGCCTAAAAGCTGAGCATCATTTAAATCAGGAACAAAAACTTGAAAATCACATCTTTCTTTGAAAAAGTTTTCCAAACTTTTTGCATCAGAAGTCTTATATTGAATCTGGAAATCACCTGCCGCAATTCTTTCATAAAGCTCCGCAGATTTTTCTACCATGTCCTCGTTTGCAGTTGCGGTTTTGTTGAAGTTCACAAAATTCATTACAATGAAAACAGCAAGGAGCACCACAAATGCCGATGCAAAATAATAAAAATATTTTCTTTGCTGTAGAACTGGTTTATGATTATTAACGTGTGTTGAATTTTTTACGCTGACTTCGCTTAGTTTCTTTTCAAACTCTGCATTTATACCGTTCTGGATGTTCTGTCTTAGATATAAAGGTGTGTCAATGTTTTTGAGGCGTGCCTTAAGAAGCTTCTTTGTCTTCAGCTCAAGAATGTATCTGTTTCTTAAGTCCTCATTTTCGGAAATGAGTTTTTCAATTCTCTTCTTTTCATTATCGTCGGTAATTTCTCCGTCGATGAAAGAAGTAATTTCTTCGTAAAGTTTTTCTTTACTGTTGTTACTGTTGTGGTTTAAGTCTGACATATTAGGTAATTATTCTTCTATTCTTCAATTAATCCTCTAAAGCTTTTTTTACATCGAAGCCCTTGTCGCGTGCATATTCCAATAACTTTTGCTGAAGCATCTTTCTCCCTCTATGAAGACGGCTGCGGACAGTCCCTATCGGGCATTGAACGAACTCCGCTATCTCTTCGTAGCTTAGTCCCTCAAGGTCGCATAAAATAACTACTGTTTTGAAATCGTCCTGCAGCGAATTCAGAGCAGTGATTACTTCATCATCAAGAGTATTCGCAAACATTTTCTCCTGAAGGTCTGTTGAATCTACTCGCTCTGACTTTATGCTGTCATAAAAATTCTCTATGTCCTCATAGTCAACTTTTCCGGGTTCTTTCTGGTTTTTCCGGTACTTGTTGATAAACAAATTTTTCATTATCCTAAACAGCCACGCTTTGCAATTAGTTCCTTTCTCAAATTTATGAAAGAATCTGTATGCGCGCAAATATGTCTCCTGTACGAGGTCATCTGCGTCAAGCTGGCTATTGCACATTCTATATGCATAATTGTGCAGCAGTGACATATGAGGAAGAGCTTCATTTTCGAAGTCCTTTTTGAGCTGCTTTAAGTCTTCTTCCGATAGATTGTCGGGTTCGGACTCATTAAACTCATCCTCGTTTAGGTTTTCATCCTCGGTTGAATTTATGTTCGATTCCTCGGATAATTTAACTTTTGTTTCAGGGTTCAAAGACAAAATTTAAAATATACATAATAAAAGAGGGCGAACGACGGGGCTCGAACCCGCGACCACCAGAGCCACAATCTGGCGCTCTACCAACTGAGCTACGTTCGCCGTTGACTAAACTACTAATTACTGTAAAAATATACAAATATAATGCCTATTTCAATTCATATTAAATGTCACACTCAACTTGATTAAGGTCAACGAAAATATTGTAAATTTTCTATCATGTATTGATTTTAAAATTGATTAAAAAATGTAAATATGCTAAATTATAATATTATTCGGCGTTAGCTCAATGGTGGAGCATTCGGCTGTTAACCGAAGGGTTGTAGGTTCAAATCCTACACGCCGAGCAACAAAAAAGCCACTTTTTAGTGGCTTTTGCATTTTATATATGTATAAAGCGAGAAAACCCTCCCGGTAGTACGCGGAGGGTTTTCTCTTTAACAGTATGAAATAATATTGAAAGAACAGTACTACACTTGTATTTTCACTCTTAATTCTTCTCTGAACTTTCCGTTACCATAGATTTAACGGGTATTACGCTGATTTCACCGTCTGTTTCTAAAATTGCCAAATCCACTTCATCCACATGCGAAACTCCTTTTGTTCTCAATGCTTCTTTTAAATTTTCAAGTGTTACTCTTTCTTTATCCATATTTCTCTTCATCATTTTTCCTTTGCGAATCAGTATTACCGGTTCTCCTTCAAGTATCTTATTAAACTTTTTCGATTTAAAAGCCCAATATTCGATTCCGTAATTAGCTGCCGAAAGAGCAATGACATAAATAACAACTCCGCCAAACCCTGTCTCTTGTGGAATCATTGTGCTGATTCCTTCACCTATAATTATAATCAGAACTAAATCAGCTGCAGATAATTCGGCAATTCCTTTTTTTCCGAGTAAACGCAAACAAACTAATATCAGAATGTATATGCCGATTGTCTTTAATATTACAAATAAAAATTCATTCATACTGTATTATCATAGATTGCCATAAAATTAAAAACAATTCTTATGCCAGTATAAACTTTTTATAATAACAGTTTTTAGGGATAAACGTTGATGGCTTTTGTCAAAAGTGACTGTGTTGTCATTATTTTTTATTAAAGTGTCCCATTAAATCCTTAATTTCCATAAAAAATGAATGTTTTGCTGTGGTATGACTTTTGTTATTATAATGTTATACAATTACTATAAACACGATTAAAATTATCATAGGAGAATTAAATTATGAAGAAATTTATTTTATCAGCATTGCTTTTCATCGGGATTTTGTTTGCGGCAACAGCGGCTGCAAATGCTCAAGATGCAGACGCATCAACAGGAACTGTCGAAACCCGCGATTATGCAATCATAAATAATACCGGCACCACAATTCATTCAATATATTTTTCACCCGCAAATATGGAAAAATATGGTGATGATATATTAGTCCCCGGAGTAAGTATTTTAACAACAAATAATTATGCTTATAGATGGATGGATTTTCCCGTTGCAGAGTGTTTGTGGGATATAAAATATACAACTATTGATGGCACGGACTATGTGGTAAATAACGTTGACTTATGCCAGAGCCGCACAATAACATTCTACGGCTTAACAAAATAAATCAGTTTAATAGATTTGTAGATTAATGAATGTAGTTTGTTATTAGTTGTAAATATTTTTAAAAAATGAAAACCCGGTAATCATGTTCAAAACAATTGCGATTCGATGGATATCAAACAAATTCGAAGAAACGATAAACTGTTGATTTTGATAAGCAAATATATTTAATGTAAAACAAATTTAGCCCCTAATTTCTTACCAATATAACCTATCAGACCCCTTCAAGAGAGTCTTGAAGGGGTCTGTTTTATAATAAACTACTTTAACAAAATCATTTTCTTTGTATCAGTAAAATTATTTGTTATCACTGAATAATAATAAATTCCGCTGGCTAAATTTTCTGCATTCCAATTTCTTTCATAAAATCCTGCTGACAATTCTTTAGAAACTAACGTTTCTAATTCTTTTCCTAATGCATCATAAACTTTTACTGTTACAAATGTTTTTGATGGAATATTAAATGAAATGGTTGTAGCCGGATTAAATGGATTAGGATAATTTTGGTATAACATGAAATCCTTTGAAACTATATTTGATGTTGGTCCAATACCTGTTGACTTTCCATAATGCATTATCAGAGTTTTTGGCACATCTCCGTCGTAATATCTACCTACAGCCCACATATCCGAAGATGTTACTCTTGAAATATCTAACATATTTCCTTGAAAAGGTATAGCTGCACTTACCGTATTCCAGGTGTTTCCGTCATAATGAACAAACGATGAACCCACTGACCAAATATCATTTGCTGAGTTATGAACAATTCCTGCACCTCCGCCCGGACTACTGACCGAAGTCCATGTGCTTCCATTATAATGCAAATATAATGGGAAATACTGAGTGCCGTCATTGTATTCACCTACAGCCCAAATGTCATTGGGTGAAATAACATCAATACTGTACAAGAAATTTTCAGCTCCGGGCTGAGGAACTGATACAAGATTCCAGGTTGAACCGGTTTTATGCAGCACCATTGCTTGAAAATTTTCACCAAAATTTCTTGAATAACCTACTGCCCATACATCATTTGTTGATACACCCTTAATATCTGTTATCATGTTAGTTCTATTGGTTGCCTGGTTTGGAACAGATTCAATGTTCAAGCTTGAACCGTTCCAATGAACTATCAAATTGCCAACTAAAGGACCGGGCGCTCCTATAGCTTGATAACCGCCTGCATAAATATCATCGGGACCAAAAGCTAAAATGCATTCCAAGCTGCTTCCGCCTGTAATTACAGGTGTGCTTATCTGTGACCACGAAGAGCCATCCCAATGTATTATTAGCATCTGAGGAGTTGCAGGAATCCCTGCATAATTTCCTACTGCATAAACATCATTGGAAGACAATCCTTGAACTGCATATAATTCGTTATACTCCGAACCGGGACTTGGTGAGTTAACTGTTGACCAATTGATGCCGTTCCAATGCAAAGCTAAAGTCTTTGATTGGGTTTCACCTGATACTCCAACTGCCCAACCGTCATTAGAACTTATGAATCCCACTCCTCTTAAAATATTACGGACGGAACTTGGATTTGGACTTTCCATCACAGTCCAGTTCTGTGAAAAACTTTCATTGCTGACTGCTATTATAAACAGAAATAATATTGTAATTATCTTTTTCATTTTGTTTATATTTATTTTATTAAATCTCTTCATTTATAACTTAAACAAAGAAAACTAATTTCGGAATGATTTAGGTCATATAATTAAAAATTATTTTTTGGTGCAAATAACTAAAAAACAGTTATTTATTGGTTCCGGCAACCAGCATTTAACGATAACTTCACATATTTTTTAACGATAACTTCACATATTTATAGCTGGATGGATTTTCCGGTATCGGAATGTTTGTGGGATGTTAAATATACAACCATTGACGGGACTGATTTGAGTGTGGTGTCATTGTGAACGCAACGAAGGGTACCCTTTGGGTCACCCCATCCCTTTATAATCAAACCCCTTCTCGAGAAATCTTGAAGGAGTTATTTTAATTCGAATTTTGTTTTACATCTATTGCATCGGATGAAATCATCTATAACCAGTTGTTTAATTTTTTTAACATCAAGCGAAAAAATATAACTGCATTTAGGGCATTCAATATCTTTTATTTTATCTTTCTGAGATAAGACATTTAAATTGACAATTTTTTTATCCCAAAATTTATTTTCGATCCCCCATACAATAAATCCTAATACTTTTTTGCCTTCTTCTTTTGCAAAGTAATCATTTTCTTTTAAAATTTCTTTTAAACCAAATAGTCCATTTTGAATCTCTGAGATGTAATAAAGTAAATAGGGCAATAAAAAGTATAATCCTTTCCATTGATTCTGAATGTCCTTATTAGTTGAAAAAATATAATTAATGTTAGTATTTTGAGTTTTTGTTCCTTCAAATGTTGTAATTAAATGAATTGAATGATTCCAAAGGACATGAAATGTATAGTATGCATCTTTATTATATCGAATATTAAATATTAATTCATCATTTAATAATAAATTGTCAATTTTCTGTAAAGCTTCTTTAATTAAGAACTTTTTCTTTTCGTCTTTCGTCTTTAAAGGGCTGATTTTAGAAACATCTGAATAAAATAATTTATGACACTCTTTAGGATTTACAAGAAGCCATTCCAAAATTAATAAATTTTCTTTTAAAGGTTTTCTTAATAAAGTAAAAGTGATTACTAGATCTCCTTTGATAGAATTAAAAAGGGCTTCTCTAATAAATATTATTAAGTCATCAATTAATCTTTGAATAAGTGCTTTATATATAATCTCAAAATGAATTTTAGTATAACCTTTTTCTATTAACCAATCAAAATTTTTATTTTTTAAAACTTTATCAAATTCTTCTCTATCTTCTTCTTTTAAATCCTTTTTAAGTATTTTTGTGTGATAAATTTTATTCGCTATTAAAGAATCCTGAACGTGCAGAATATGTTTTAAAAGAAATAAACAATAATCGTGACTAAACCTCAATTTTGAAGGTATAATATCATTAAAATTTAATTTAATTGTTTTGGCTTTTTTCTTTGATTTCATAATAATATGTGGTTGCGCTTTTAATAAAATATTAATTATATAATGAAATTATTATATAATTTCTCCTCCTTTTTCTTCGTATTTTTGTATATGGAATTGCCAATCAAAACTTCCGAAACTCCCATAACAGTCAGTGAGTTATCCAGACGAATAAAATCCCTGCTTGAATATGAATTTCAATATATATTCGTAACGGGTGAAATTTCGAACTGCAAAAAACATATTCCATCGGGAAATTTTTATTTTGTAGTCAAAGACGACAAGTCGCAGGTAAGCGCAGTTATGTGGAACTCGCGAAGCGTCAAGCTTGGATTCGAGCCCAAAGACGGACAGCGCGTCGTCATCAAAGGACGCATTTCTCTTTATGAAACCCGCGGGACATACCAGATTGATGTTTTCGAAATGCACCAGGCAGGACTCGGCGAGCTTCAGATGGCATTCGAAATGCTCAAGCAAAAACTTTTCGATGAAGGACTTTTCGATGAAGCAAGAAAAAAACCTCTTCCCGAGTTTCCCGAAAACGTTGTCATCATAACTTCCGAAACCGGCGCAGTCATCGAGGACTTCAAGCGCATAGCAAAAAAACGTTTCCCTGCATCGAAAATTACTCTCATTCCCGCAACCGTTCAGGGAACAACCACCGCAAAAAACGTAATCAAAGCTCTGAAGTTTGCTCAAAACCTAAGCTACAAAATCGACGTAATTTGTATAGCACGCGGAGGCGGTTCGATTGAGGATTTATGGGGATTTAACGATGAAGCCCTCGCGCGGGCAATTTGCGACTGTATGATTCCTGTCGTGAGCGCAATCGGACATGAAATCGACTTCACAATATGCGATTTTGTAGCGGATATTCGTGCTGCTACGCCTTCCGCGGCGGCGGAATTGATATTCCCCGATAAAAATGATTATCTTGAAAGAATAAAGCAATCTGAGTATCTTATAAAGAAGATAGTTAGCGGAAAAATCAATAACTTAGGTGAATATCTTGACGGCTTAAAAAACAATTATTTTTTCAATAAGCCAATCGACATTTTGAATGATTATAAAATGAAACTTGATGACTGTGAGGATGAGTTAAAGAACCTGACAACCGAAAAGTTCAGCGCTATCAAAAACGACTTAAATTACATCGAAAAGATTTTATTCAATATCTCTCCGCAAAATACTCTCAAGCGCGGTTATTCACTCGTTAAGAAAAACGGTAAATATGTTTCAAATTCAGATGAGCTTGTTTTGTTCGACCGCGTGAAAATTCAGTTCAAAGACGGCGAAAATGACGCGGAGATAATTTCGTAAATGGCGAAACAATCAAAAGACACAGAATCGTTTGAGTATAATTACAAACGTTTACAGGATATTGTAGAAAAGCTTGAAAGCGAAGTTGATGATGCTTCGCTCGATAAAATAATGGAATATTATCAGGAAGGATTGAAGCTGATAAATTCCTGCCGCTCTAAGTTAAAAGACGCAGAGCTTAAAATAGAAAAAATAAATTCCGAATTTAATAAAAAATAATAAATGGAACATAAAGATTTCGATTTATCAAAGACGAAATTTTTAAAGGATATAGATTATCCTAACGATTTAAAAAAGTTGAACCTCATGGACTTGCGTGTGCTCGCCGATGAGATTCGCGAGTACTTGATGGACGTTATTTCACAAATCGGCGGGCATCTTGGCGCATCGCTTGGCGTTGTCGAGCTTACCCTTGCGCTTCATTATGTTTATAATACTCCCGATGATAAGCTTATCTGGGATGTAGGACATCAGGGATACATTCATAAAATCTTAACCGGCAGACGCGACAGCTTGAAAACCATCCGTCAGAAAGACGGCATCAGCGGTTTCCTCAAACGCAGCGAAAGCGAATACGATGTTTTCGGCGCAGGTCATGCAACAACTTCTATCTCTGCAGCGCTTGGTATTGCAACCGCTCGTGATTTCCAGAAAAGAAATTACAAAGTCGTTGCTGTAATCGGTGACGGCTCAATGACAGGCGGTATGGCTTATGAAGCGATGAACAACATCGGACTACTGAAAAAGGACATAGTCGTAATTTTAAATGATAATAAAATGTCGATTGCTCCAAACGTGTGGGCAATACAAAATTATTTTACCGACATTTTAACTAACGATACTTACAACAAATTCCGCGGAAAAGTCTGGGAGCTTACGGGTTCATTTGATAAAAAAACAACCGACCGTTTGCGTCACGTTGCTGCAAAAATCGAAGGCGGACTAAAAGGCGTTATCACTCCGGGAATGTTGTTTGAGTCTCTCGGCTTCAGATATTTCGGACCAATCAACGGACACAACGTAGTTAACCTTGTAAAAACTTTAGAAGAAATTAAAAATTTCTCAGGACCTATTCTTCTTCACGTTGTAACTGAAAAAGGAAAAGGACCTTCTTATGCAGATGCGCATCCGCAGAAGATTCACGCATTGACACCATTTGATAAGACAACAGGCATTGAACATAAAAAATCTACTGTTCCTGCATATACAAAAATTTTCGGAACAGCATTAATCGAGCTTGCAAAAAAAGACGATAAGATAATCGGTATTACTGCTGCTATGCCTGACGGAACGGGATTAAACCATTTGCAAAAAGAATTGCCTGACAGATACTTCGATGTTGGAATAGCTGAACAGCACGGCGTTACATTTGCCGCAGGACTTGCAACGGAAGGATTTACACCTGTTTGCGCAATTTATTCAACATTCTTGCAGAGAGCTTTTGACCAGATTATTCACGATGTGGCAATTCAGAAATTACCTGTAGTTTTTGTTCTTGATAGAGGCGGACTTGTCGGCGCTGACGGACCAACGCATCACGGTTCATTTGATTTGAGCTACCTGCGTTTAATTCCTGGTATGGTAATCATGGCTCCGAAAGACGAACAGGAGCTTCGCAATATGATTTATACCGCAACGCAGTATAAACGCGGACCGATTGCTCTCCGTTATCCTCGCGGAAACGCACTTGGTGTCGAGATAAAAGATTTTGAAAAGCTTGAAATCGGAAAAGGTGAAATCGTCAGAAAGGGAAATGATGTTGCAATTCTTGCAATAGGAAACATGGTTGAAAATTCAATGCATGCTGCAGAGCTTCTTGAAAAATCAGGCATCAATGTCGAAGTCGTTAATATGCGTTTTGTGAAACCTTTGGACAAAGAATTATTGTTAAATATACTGGAACGCTTTAACAAAGTTATCACGATTGAAGATAACACTATTAAAGGCGGATTCGGAAGCGCGGTAGTTGAGTTTGCAGCGCAGTATAATTTCAAAAATGATATTATGATACACGGCATTCCTGATAAATTCATCGAACACGGAAAACCTGAGGAGCTTCAGGCAGAGCTTCATCTCGATGCAAAGGGAATTTCTGAAACGGTTAAATCATTTTTAGCTGAACACAAAATTAATGTTAAAAGCTAACCTTTTAATATTGCTTTTTCTTTCCGTTGCAATTTATTCATGCACGGATAAAATCTTTACACCGTCACCGTTCTTTCAAGTGATTTATGAAAAGCCTGGGTTAGTTGATAGTCTCCGGGGTGATTGTTCTGCTTCTCAGATTAGAACATTTAGCTTGGGCTCACATGACCTTGCGCAATATGATAGTTTGTTGTTTCAATTTTCAAACTCTACTGATGCGGACTTAGCTCTCATACAGGTATATTACCCGGGGGCTTCTAACTATCTTATGTATTTACAGGGTAAGTCACTTTCGGAAATAAGTCATTGGCAAATTCCGGCACCTGATTATAACGGAGAAGTGTATCTGCGAATGATATTAAATTCGTCTGTTTGCACAGGGCATATATATCACTTATCAGTTAGAGATTTTAAAATGTACGCGAGATAAATTTTTTGAAGTCATTCCTGCGAAGGCGGGGGGAACCCTTTGGGTCATCCCGGTAGTTTTAAATAAGTAATGATAGACTTAAACAGCTTAATATTAGATAACAAAGCGAAAGCAACCAGGCAAAGCTTCGATAAATCAGATAACGATAAAAAAGTTTATATCGAAACTTACGGATGCCAGATGAATTATTCCGACACGGAAATAGTTCTGAGCGTTTTGAGCAAGTTCGGATATAACGAAACAACAGACATACATAACTCGGATGTTATTCTACTGAATACCTGTAGCATTCGCGAAAACGCTGAGACAAAAATCTTTAATCGTCTCGAAGCATTGAAGATGTTCAAGAAAAAAAATCCGAACATGGTTGTCGGTATTCTTGGCTGTATGGCAGAACGCATGCGTAAGGAGCTTCTTGAAAACGAACCGATTGTAGATTTAATCGTAGGACCTGATGAATACCGTAAAGTCCCGCATCTTATTGATAATGCTCTCGAGACAGGTGAAAAGGGAATTGCTGTTAAACTTTCTAAAGTTGAAACTTATGATGACATCGTTCCAATCAGACGCGACGGTATTTCCGCATGGATAACCATCATGCGCGGCTGTGATAAGTTCTGCACATATTGCGTTGTGCCGTTCACACGCGGACGCGAGCGCAGCCGAAAGCTTTCGAGCATTGTTGATGAAGCAAAAAGATTATATGATGAAGGCATAAAAGACATCTGGCTTCTTGGTCAGAACGTGAATTCATATCGCTATGAGGAATACGATTTCTCTGACTTGCTTGCCAATGTCGCAAAAGCTGTGCCGCAGATGAGAGTCCGTTATACAACTTCACATCCCTATGACTTATCCGATAAGCTTCTTTATACAATGGCTGAGCATGAAAACATCTGCAAATATATTCACTTGCCTGTGCAGTCAGGTTCTGATAGAATCTTAAAACTAATGAATCGCGAATATTCCGTCGAGCATTACATGAATGTCATGAAAAAAGCTCGTAAGCTCATGCCTGACATCGGTCTTTCGACTGACATAATCAGCGGCTTTCCGACTGAAACCGAAGAAGACCATCAGGCAACAATGAACGTGATGAAAGAAGTTAAATACGACGGCGCTTATATGTTCACTTATTCACGCAGACCGAACACAAAGGCATTTAGAATGGAAGATGACATCGACCCTGAAACCAAAACACGCCGTCTTGATGAAATAATTTCTTTACAGCGTGAGCATTCTTATGAGCTTTATAAAGAGCAAATCGGAAAAGAAAAAGAAATAATACTCGAAACGCTGAGTAAAAAATCCGATGATTACTATATGGGCAGAACAGATTGCAATAAATCCGTTATTGTCCCGAAACATAAAAGTTTTGTAAATGAAAATGGCGAGCTTGTTGAAGAAAAAGCTTTCAATATAGGGGATACTATAAAAGTTAAGATAACAAAAGCTAATTCGGGAACCCTCTTCGCTGAACCCATCTAAAAAATAATTATTTGACTGACTATGTAAGCCAAATATTATTTAAATCCCTAAGTTTTTTTGTCCGATTATTTCCATTAAAATTAGTCCAGAGAACAGCAAGCTTCATTGGACTAATTTTTTTTTATGTCATACCAATTCGCAAGAAAGTTGCATTAGATAATCTCAACATCTGCTTTCCCGAAAAAGATTCACATTGGAAAAAAGACATCGTAAAAAAATGCTATAAGAATCTATTCATCGATATGTTCGAGTTTTTATATTTTCCAAAACTTGATGAAACCGGAACCAAAAGCTTTGTCCATTTTAAAAATCCCGATTTAATGCTGAAGAGTCTGAATGCAAACAAACCCGTTATGCTCGCAAGCGGGCATTTCTCGAATTGGGAGCTAACTGCTTTTGCTTCTCCTTATTTTTTTAATAAAGAGCTCGACATCATCGCCAAAAAACAGGCGAGCACCGGATTGAATAAGCTTATTAACCGTTACAGATGCCTTTCGGGAAACAATATTATTCAAACAGGTTCATCACTTCGCGAAGTTTTTACGGCAGTAAAACCAAAATCGATTTTAACTTTTCTAATTGACCAGTCAGCGCATCCCGATTATTCTGAATATGTTTACTTCTTCGGGAAAAAAGTTGCAACATTCGCAGGGCTGTCTAAGCTTGCCTTGAGATTCGATGCAGATATTATTTTCGGCTATGGTATTCGGAACGATGATTATTCATATGACATTTATCTTGAAAAAATAAATTACGATAAGCAAAAAGATTCATCAATCGATATTACTCAGCGATTGCAGACCTCACTCGAAAAAGTTGTCAGTGAAAATCCTTCGCAATGGCTATGGTTTCATAAAAGATTCAAGCACATGAGGAATGACTGACATGATTAATCTTAATGAAATAAATAAAGTTTTAATCATACAAACCGCGTTTCTCGGCGATGTAATCCTCACGCTTCCTCTTGTTCAGGTTTTAAAAAAACATAAACCCGGTTTGCAGATTGATTTTCTTTGCATTCCTGAAACTGCCGGCGTTCTTAAAAATAATCCTGATATAAACGAAGTTATTTTATATGACAAGCGTCAATATAAAGGAATAGGGAAGTTATTTAATCTTACCAATAAGCTCAAAAAAAACAAATACGATTTAATCATTTCACCGCACCGCTCGGCACGAAGCACATTGATAACTTATTTTACTTCTGCTAAGTACTCAATTGCATTTGATAATTCTGCTTTCCGCTCATTATATAAAATAAAAATACCATATCAAAAGGACATTCATGAGATTCAGAGAAATCTATCATTGCTAAAACCTCTCGGCATTAACGAAACACAAATCATTAAACCTGATATTTATATAAGTGAAACTGAAAGAAAAAAAATCGATGAAATATTTCTACAAAACAATATTTCATCAAACGATAAGATAATTTCCATCGCACCCGGCTCTGCATGGTTTACAAAACGTTTCCCACAGGAAAAGTTTTTAAAACTTATTCAAAGCTTAGATAATCAGATTAAAATAATTTTAATTGGCGGTAAGGATGACATTTCAATAGGAGAGTATTTGAAGTCAAATTACCCTGATTCAAATTTAATAAACCTGATAGGGAAGTTAAATATTCTCGAATCAGCAGAAGCAATTAGGCGTTCGCAAATTCTTATCACAAACGATTCGGCTCCATTGCATATCGGCAATTCTGTTGAAACCAACGTATATGCAATCTTCGGCTCGACAATTCCGCAGTTCGGATTTTATCCCTTTGGAAAGAATGATATGGTTTTTGAAATTAACGGCTTGGCTTGCCGTCCCTGCGGGATTCACGGTCGAACTGCCTGTCCGCTCGGAACTTTGGAGTGCATGAATGCAATTGATGAGAAAAACATCGCGGAAATAATTAACAAAAAATTCAAATAAGTTCTTAAACTAAAAACTCTTTCAGTCTTTCTTTAATCTCTTCTTGCGAATAAGCTTCTTCTCTTTGGTTCATCTCATTAATAATGTCAGCTAAAATTTTTTTACCTTCTTTCTTGGTTAAATCTTTTAAGAAACCATCAAATACAGATTCACCATCCATTGCTTTGTTGATTTCAGAATGTTTGTTATGCTCATTCAGCTCTGTATAAATAATGCACCTGAATTTTCTGTTAAAATCTTTTTCGCGGTAAATCTCAAACATTGTTTTATCTGATTCAAATGCCATATTATTTTTTATTTAAGTTTTTTGAAATGTATTTTCCGACCATGTCAAACTCAATATTAACAACATCTTTCTCCTTATTGTATTTGAATATCGTATGCTCAAGCGTATAAGGAATCATCGCAACTTTAACTGTAATATTTTTTTTGCCTTCTTTTGCAATTTCTGCAATCGTCAGGCTTGTTCCGTTAATCGTAATCGAGCCGGTATAAATTATAAAATTTTTAAATTTTTTTGAAAATGAAATAAAATATTCCCTGCTTTGCTTAACGTCTTTTATTTTTTCAATTTTCCCCGTTGTATCGATATGTCCCTGCACAAGATGTCCGTCAATAAATGAGTTCAATTGCAGTGGTTTTTCTAAATTCACATAATTGCCTTTCTCAAGCAAACCGAGATTTGTCTTTGAAAGCGATTCTTTTATTGTCGTAAACTCAAAATTATTTTTCTGAATTTTCTCAACCGTCATGCACGCACCGTTAATTGCAATGCTGCTCCCGGGTTTTATACCTTTAAGGAAATTCTTATCAGCTGTTTCAACCTGAAACGCAATCCCCGAACCGTGTTTGACTTTATCTTTTACTAATCCTGTTATTTCTATTATCCCTGAAAACATTTTATTTTCTGCAATAAATTAATGTATCATTTTCTAATTTAAAAACATTAGTTGCTCTTAATTTACTTTCTGAATTTAAAGAATCTATTCCTAAATCATTAAATGTTCGTATTCCTTCTCCTAAAATCTTCGGAGCAACAAAAAAATAAATATCATCATATAAATCACTCTTCAAAAAATTAGCAAAAGTATGCGCACCGCCTTCTATCAAAACACTTGCAATATTCATTTCATAAAGTTTCTTCAAAATATCTTCAACCGCAAATCCATTTCGAGACTCAAGCCACACTTCTTTTGTATTCTGCTCATCCGAACTCACAAAGGTAATCAAAATTGTCTTCCCATCATCATTCTTGAAAACATTCAAATCTCTCGGAAGTTCATTTGCCTTATCAATTATAATCCTATATGGATTTCTTCCTTCAGCATCTCTAACGTCAAGGAAAGGATTATCGTGTTTAACAGTATTCTTTCCAACCAAAACCCCGTCATAAATGCTTCGCAAATAATGAACATACTTTCTCGATTCTGCTCCCGTAATCCACTTCGATTCGTGATTCTTCAAAGCAATAACTCCATCAATGCTTTGTGCTATCTTCAATGAAACATACGGACGATTCTTCGTAACAAAAGTTATAAAAAATTTATTTATCTCTTCGCATTGCTCTTTCAATATACCAACACTGACTTCAATCCCCGCATCTTCGAGAATTTTTATCCCGCCGCCGTTCACCTCTTCATAAGGGTCCTGCATCCCTATAAAAACCTTCTGTATGCCTTCGCTCACAATTGCCTTTGCGCATGGGGGAGTCTTTCCCGAATGTGAGCACGGCTCAAGATTTACATAAAGCTCAGTTCCTTTCAAATCATAACCTTTGCTTTTGGCATTATTGATTGCATTAACTTCGGCATGTGCTTCACCGTATTTTTCATGGTATCCTTCGCCGATAATCTGCCCGTCTTTTACAATCACACTTCCGACCAGCGGATTAGGTGATACATATCCCGCACCTTTATTCGCAAGTTCAAGGCACCTGAACATATACATTTCTTCATTAGATATATTTCCATTCATATCATTCATCTGATAACAAATTGCTGAATTGGTTTATAACCGAATCCGGGTGATTCCTGTAATATACATATGTCGGAACATCAATTTTTTTAACTTTAAAGGTTTTCTTAGCACGTTTATAAAAATCGGAATCATAAGAATACATGTCTTTAAACCCTCCGAGCACGGTAAAAACTTTTTTCTTTCCGAAAAATGTTGCACCTATTACGCAATCATTTATGTGAATTTTTTTTGACGTATCCCGTGCATCCGGAACAAAAAAATCTTTTTCATCACCAACTAACGTCGCTGAAGAATAAATCAAATCAACTTTTTTGTGATCTTTAAAGAAATTAACTCGTGTTTTTAAATGCTCTTTCTTATATTCATCATCAGAATCAAGAAAAGTTATGTATTTACCCGCAGCATTCAAAATGCCTGTATTTAATGAATAAGCTGTTTTCCTATTTGAATGTCTAATATATTTAAAATTACGATGTTCTTTCAAAATAGGGAAAAGAATTTCTTCAACATTATCTGTGCTCCCGTCATCAACAATTATTAGCTCATAATCTTTATAAGTTTGATTTAAAACAGAATCAATTACACGTGTAATAAATCCTTTCCTGTTATAAATCGTAAGTATCACAGAAACAGTAAACTTTTCTATTTCGGTTTTTAATTTAATCTCAGCCATTGTTTCGGGTCTAAAGGAACATCATCCTTCCATAACTCAAAATGAAAAGATTGCCCCCTGAAGTTTTGTGAAGTTTTTCCGATTATCTGACCCGCGACAATTTCATCATCAACATTTACACTTATATCTTTCACAATTGCATAAATACTTTTATAGCCGTTTTCATGTTCAACAATAACAATATTTCCGAGCACGGGAAGAAAAGTAACCTCTGTAACCACGCCATTTGCAATTGCTTTTACATCCGAACCTTCTGCAATCGAAACATCCATTCCGTTATTAAAAGAATTGGTTTTGGTTAATCTATTAAACGTATTTCCAAAATTTTCAATAATGTTTACGCTTTGCACAGGCAATATTAATTTGCCTTTTAGCAGGCTAAAATTCGAATCAGGATAATTTGGTACCTGATTTATTTTGAAAACAGGATTTACAAATCTCTCATTTATAATTTTCTCCAATACAGCAATGTCATTTAATATTTTATCACGCTGGCGTACAAGGTTGTCATTAACGTTCAATAAATCATGCAGGTTATTTTCGACAATAATTTTTTTCTCGGATAAAGTCCTCTGGTCTTCTTTTTTATCGAGAATATATCTAAGTTTTTCCCGGCTCTTTAAAAATGAAAGCCGTTTTTTATCCTCAAGTAGATAATAAGTTTCTTTAATGTTATCAAATTCTTTTTTCCGTGATTCGGCAAATTTATTTAGATACGTTAAACGTATTTTAAAGTCATTTAACGATTTTGATGAAAGTAAAAGCTGGTCTTCATAAATTTTCCCCGATTTGTAAAGATTTACTATTTTATTTTTTAAATTTTCTTTAAGATTGTCTGCTTTTTCTTTTAAGTTTCTTATTTCAATTTCATCTTCAATCAAATCATAATCCGCAATCTGTGACTTATCAACATAATTTATGAATTTTATTATGTAGCTAAGCTCTTCGTTTATCTGCGCCAGTTCCTGCTGATAATTAATAATCGACAAATCATTTTCTTTAAGCATGTTATCGATTTCATATAAGTCCTGTCTGTAATTCTCAATTTGTTTTAGCTTGTCGGCAACAAAATCGTAATCCGCTTTTGCTGTGCTAAAGCAGAACGAAAATAAAAACAAAAATATCCAATATTTTTTAATTACTGCCATTGAATTACTCGAGCGCTTGAGGGATAATTAACTCTAAAATAAGGATATTCAGAATTTAAAATTTTATCCGAAAGCTCTATGATAACGTTTTGTTTTTTTTCTTTATTGTAAATAAAAATCTTTCCGGGAAATTTTATACCGCCGGAACGTGAGTATTCCATGTACTCAACATCAATGCTGTTGCCCTGATTATCAGCTGTATATTTAATTAAATTCCCGGTTTCTTTATCGATAAAATATTTTTTTACAGTTCCATCAGCAGATGTTTTCACAATTTCATACAGCAAAGACCGTTCATTGAATATAATATTGTCTCCTTCGTTATTTTCAATCTTAAGCGAGCCCGACATTCCATGAATCATATCATCATAATCAATCTTTATGCTGAGTATCGCTCCGAGATTAATAGGGGTCGATGAACCTTTAATCACATAGCTTTCCTGAACATTATAATAAACAAAATCTTCACGGTTAATTTTAACTCTTGCAATCGAAATTCCGAATGGTCCGTTTATTTTTATATATGCGGAATCGGGCTTTGCGATTCCAAATTCTATGCTTCCCGAATTATACATCTCGGGAGAATCAATCGTAATAGAACCCTCCGCAACGACGGTTTCAATCCTATCAGCGTTTTCATTTATTGCCTGAATAACTTCTTCAAGAGACTTCGAATATATCGCCGATGACTGGTCTCGTGATGCTGTGCATGAGCTGATAAACAAGACAAGACATAAAAATCCCGTTATGTATGAAAATCTGTTATTCAGTTCAAACCTCATTAATAATCTTCATGTTATAAAACAGCTTTACTTCATTCAAAAATTTTAACAATAAATTTTTGGATGCAATATCTTCGAAGTCTAAAAATCTTTCAGGATGCCATTGAACAGCAACCAAAAATCCTTTATCCTCTTTGTTTAGATATTCAACACCTTCAACAACCCCGTCGGAAGCCTTTGCATTTATCATCAGACCTTCACCAAGACGGTCAACCGATTGATGATGTGAGCTTGTAACATCGGTTTCGGAAATTCCCATTATTTCAAACAATAAAGAATTTTTATTTATCACGACTTTATGTATGCGGTCTTCAGTTTGTGAAATCTTTCTGTGGTTTACTCCGCGAATCTGCTCGAGGTCAAATATCAAGCTACCTCTGAAGAACACGTTCACCAGCTGGCATCCTCTGCAAATTCCAAGAACAGGCATTTTCACATTGATTGCTTTTTCCAAAAGCTTAAACTCAAACCCGTCACGCATCGGCAGGTAAGTCCCTCTTGTTTCAACCGTATCCCAATCACAATAAAGCTCCGGATAAATATCGACTCCTCCGGTTAAAATTAACCCGGAGCATTCATCAAGTTTTGCTAAATCATCTTTGCTTTCATAATCCAAAACGGCATAATCGACCTTCCAGAAATCCAGCCATTTTAGATATCTGTCAAACTTTGAGTCTGATTTGGATATGCCGATTTTCACTTTAAAACCTGGTTTAGTTTATCGTAAAATAATTCTCGATTATCTGCAATTTCTACATCTATTTTCAAATAATATATTCTAAAATTTTTCAATTTCTCAGCAAATTGTTTGAGTTTAACTGAGTCTTTTTGGGTCGTAACATATGGTGTTCTGACATCAAATCTACTAAATAAATCAAGCAATTCATTAATAAAATATTTTTTGTGATCTTCATATTTATAAAAATCAAAAACATTAACACCGGTTTTTTCCAGTGAGTTCAAAAAAGCCACCGGTCGCGCAATTCCGCAGAATGCAATTACATTTTTTTCATGTGCCAAAATTTTTTTATCATTCAAATCATAAAATCCGTCAATCTTGTAATTCATAATAATGCTTTCATCAATTATCTTTTTTCTGATATCAGTTGACTTATTATTTTGAATAACTAAGCCGGCGCGTTTATAGTTCGAAAATGACTCTCTTAAATTCCCAACAGGCAATAAAAATTTGTAGCTAAAATTATCTTCAAAATAATCTTCCGCATCGATAATTAGTAAGTTAAGATTTCTATGAATATACCTCGATTGAAAAGCATCATCTAAGATAATTACATCCGGTTTGAAGTTGATGCATTTTTTAATCGCATCAATTTTATTGTTTCCTGCGGTAATAAAAAAATTCCCACCATAATTGCCTTTAAGCTCATCGGCAATCATGTAGAGTTCATCACCGCTAACATCAACTGCGCTTAAGTTTTTCCCGTCATATACAATCTCAGTTTCTTTCGAATCTCTTTTGTACCCTCTTGAAACAATTCCGATTTTTTTGTTTTCAGATAAAAAAAATTGAGCAATAAATAATACAAGCGGAGTTTTGCCGGTGCCGCCCGTGGTAAGATTCCCAATGGATATTATCGGAACGTCAAACCTTTCCGGTTTAAAAATATTTTTATCATAAAACAAATTCCTGAAAAAAATAATCAGACCATACAATAATGAAAAGGGGAGCAATATTAATCTGAAATATTTCAATTATAAATTATTATAAATAATTTGAAATTTCTTTTTTAAAATTATCAAGTTCATAATCATATTTATACTCATTATAATAAAAGTGCTTTCCAAATTGGGCTTCACACTTTGAAAACGGATATGGAATTTCAAAATTATCCCAGCTTTTATTCAAAATAAATTTGTTTTTATAAATAATTTTAACCGGAATAATTGGTTTTCCCGTTTCAATAGATAATTTTAAAACCCCGTTTTTTATTTCATCTTTCGGACCTCTGGGACCATCGGGAGTAACAATCGCTTTGTAGCCCTGTTTAGAAATTGCAATTAACTCAGCCAAAGATTCTTTCCCTCCGCGCGAGCTCGACCCGCGTATTATTTTATAGCCCCACTTATCTAAAATCTTTGTAAGAACCTCTCCATCTTTGCTTTGCGACACAAGTGATGCAGCTTTTAAGTTTCTGAAAAGATACCATCCAGCAAGCATTTTTGAATGCCAAAAAATATAAATTCCGTCCTCATTATGGAAGTTTTTTACGGATATTCTTAAAGTTTTTAAATATAAGTTTATAAAAAAGGGGAGTAAGCTGTTTCCAATGAAATATTTTATCTTGCTCAAAGATATTGGCTTATAATTTTTGCAGCATTTTGGGAAGCATGTTCTTTGCCAAGTATGTTATTAACAATCTCAAAACTATTTTTCATTTCAGCAATATAATTTTCATCTGAAAGTAATTTTATCCCTTCTTTAACCAGGTTTTCTACCGTAAAATCATTCTGTATAAACTCTTTTACAATCTCCTTGTTTGCAAGAATGTTCACCATGCCAACTTTATCGACCTTAATTAAATTTTTTCCGATAATATAATTCATTGAACCGGTTCTGTACACAATGCAGAAAGGTGATCCAAGCAAAGCACACTCTACCGTCGAAGTTCCGGATTTTGTGAACAATAAATCGGAGTTATATATTGTTTCAAACTCAATCTGCTTTGTCCCGTCATCGTAAATTAAGTTCACATTATAGCCCTGTAAAAATTTTTGATAAAAACTTTTCTCAATGTTTCCCGAACATAAAATATTAATAGTTATGTTAATATTTTTCTTTATTTCACGTGAAGCAATAAGAAGCGTGGGAAGGATTCGTTCAACTTCCTCCTTTCTGCTGCCCGGCATAATCGTGACAATTTTATATGAATTAGTTTTCTTAGTTCTGTTTTTCAAAAATACATCCGTTTTTTCCTTCAGCGGATGCCCGACAAATTTTGCCTGCACACCTTCTTTAGCATAAAAATCAACTTCAAAGGGAAATATTACAAGCATTTCATCGATATTTTCTTTAATCGATTTTACCCGTTCTTTATGCCACGCCCACAGCTGAGGCGATATGTAATAAATTATTTTCCCTTTATAAAATTGTCTTATGGTTGATGCGAACTTAAGATTGAACCCCGGAAAGTCAACAAGTATAACTACTCTCGGATGTTCTTTTAAAACATGATCGACGCAGTCTTTCAAAATTTTTTTAATCTTAAAAATATTTTTTACAACCGCAGAAAATCCGATAAAGTTTACTTCGTTATAATGATGAAGCAATTCTGCTCCTTCTGCTTCAAGATTTTTTCCTCCGATACCCGAAACTTTAATATTCGGTTTTATTTTTTTTAGCTCATTAATTAAGGCAGCTCCGTACATTTCACCCGAAGATTCACCCGTAATTATGAATACTTTACCGGACATTATGAAGAAAAAGTTTTAAAAAGAAAATATATGATTATGATTGATGATAAAATTAAAAATGCCTGAAGGCTTCTGCGCTCCGACTTTAAACCCGCCGCAACATCTAACGGTAAATCGGATTTTATTTCTTCCGGAAGTAATTTGAACTTCGGAAAAAATCTGTTGACCGTTACGGTATAAATATGAAATTTATCCCTGAAAGTTTTTTGAAGATATTCTTCTTCATTGAGGATGATGCAGTAATATTGAAATGTAAAAAAAATCAATCCTGCAATCTGAAGATATGGAAATAATGCTTTGCTCATTACACCGATGCCGGTGTAAATCAGAATATTCCCTATGTATAAAGGATTACGCGTTATGCTATATGGACCTTGTGTAACTAAATAAGTTCCTCCCACTCCTGATGTTGTCCGTGTTTCGCTTCCCGCATAAGAAACTGCCCATATCCTGATTGCTTCACCGCAAAGAGCAATAACGAACCCAATGATTATACTTAAAAAAGTCGGGTTAATAAAAACTAACATTAAGATTACAAACGGGAGGGGAGTGTAACTGCGGTATTTAAATAAAAAATTTCCTGTTTTTTTGAAAAAGCTCATCCGCCAAGTAGTACATCCTTTCTGTGTGTTTTTGCAGTTTGTCTGTGCTTGATTTTATTTTCCGATTTCAGCTTATCGAGTTTTTTTAAAATGTCGTCAAAATTATTAAACTCGTGATAAGTTATATTGTTCTTCCAGCAGAATGATGCAAGCCGTCCTTTGGCAAAAACAATATCCGCATAATTAACCGCGCACGCATCTGAAGCTCCATCTCCAATAAAAACTGAAACTTCGTTGTATAAGTCGTTCGTGTTGTTTATAATAACATTTCGTTTCGATGTCCCGCACCACGAGCACATCTCCTCGCTGTTCGGGAACTCGCAGGTGACTTTCAGCTTTCCGTCTTTGCCTACATAAGTCGTGAGCTTATTCGCATAAAATTTTAAGTCAATTTTTTCACGCTTCATAATATGCTCTATGTAGTAATCATATCCTTCGCTTACTATTATCAGTTCGTGTTGATTATCTTTACAGTACCGAACAAAATTTTTAAACGTCTCATCAAGTGGTTCGATATCAAGGTGTTCATTGAATTTTTTGAAATCAAAATTATCAATCAGCTCAAGCTCTTTCAGATTTGCCTCTCTTGATGAATATTCGTAATTACAATATTTTTCGATTATTTCAACATGTGCTTTTTTATCCTCTATAAAATTATCGAATGAATTTATGCATACGTCATTTTTTGCAATCGTTCCGTCAAAGTCGCAGAAAATTTTCAATATCGGTTTTTCTTTTTTCACTCTTTCATTATTCCTTTCTCAGGAAATTTTTATCTTTATCTATTTCAAGAATCAAATCGGTCATATAATTTACGCTTTCATCCAAATCCTTAAGCGATAGCACTTCTTCACATGAATGCAGGTATCTCGTTGCAACCTCGATTCCGCCGACAGGTATTCCACTTCTTATTGGAGCAATATAATCAGAATCGGTTCCAAATCTTCCGTTATCCATATCAATCTGATACTTATATTTCTTCTTCTTCGCAACCTCAAGCATCTTATCGGCAATTCTTTTGTTTGTCCTTACGCCTCTTCTTATTACAGGACCGCTACCGAGCTTGCAATCACCGAATTGTGTCTGTGAAACTCCCGGATAATCCGTTGCAGGCATAACATCAATTGCAATTGCCATAGTCGGATTTAGATAGTATGCCGCATTTCCTGCGCCGCCCGTATTTATTTCTTCCTGAACGGAAGAAACTCCGAAAACTTTTGTCTTAAATTTTTTATTCGAGAGCTTGCGTAATGTTTCGGCAACGATAAAAATTCCTATCCTGTTATCGAAGCATCTTGATGCAGCAAGATTGTTTCTTAAATCACGGTAATCATTTCCAAAAATCACCGGGTCGCCGATTGTAACTTGCTTCAAAACTTCAGCTTTGCTCTTTGCGCCTATATCAATAAATACTTCGTATCTTTTTGGAACACTTCTTTTCCCGCCGTCTTCCTGATGCAAAGACTTCTGACCGAAAACTCCTTCAATGATACCGTTCTTTGTGATTATTCGCGCACGTTGTGAACCGAGAATGCTCGCGTCAACTCCGCCAATGCTGTAAAAATATATAAATCCATTGTCATCGACATAGTTTATCACCAGTCCGATTTCATCGGAATGTCCCACAATCATTATAGAAAATTCTTCGTCAGGGTTAAGCGTAGCGGTGAGATTTCCGTGAACATCTCCTTTGATGTTCCTGCAGAAACTGCTTACTTCAGTCTTCCAGATTTTCTGGACTTTCTCTTCAAAACCGGAAGGACCCGGCTCATTAATTAAACGTACTAAGAAATCTTTTTTTTTGGTTTCCATAAGTGTAAATACAATATAGGAGGTTAGGCAACTTTATTTTTGAATTTAGTTTCGACGATGGTGGTAACGCCGGCTTCCTGCATCGTAACACCATATAACCTGTCAACGGTTTCCATGGTTCTCTCATTGTGCGTAATCAATATAAACTGAGTATTCTCCGAAAATCTTCTTATCATGTTGTTGAACCTTCCCAAATTATTCGGGTCAAGCGGTGCATCTACCTCATCAAGTACGCAGAACGGTGACGGTTTCACAAGATATATTGCAAAGAGTAATGCAATCGCCGTAAGAGTTTTCTCTCCGCCCGATAAAAGTTCAATCGATGTAGGTCTTTTACCTCTCGGCTTAGCGCTGATTTCGATTTTTGCTTCAAGCGGGTCACTCTCCAGCTTTCCGTCTTCATCCATTTCATATACAAGTTTCAAATCCGCCTCATCACCTTCCTGAAACAGTTCTTTAAATATCATTATGAAATTCTCACGGATTTTTTCAAACGTCATTAAAAATCTTTCTCTTGCTTCTTGATTTATCTTTTCAATTGCTTTCAGAATGTCTTTCTCAGAATCAAGCAAATCATTCTTCTGTGTAATCAAGTTTTCCAATTCTGCTTTTTCTTTATCAAAATCTTCGAACAACAACTGCTGATATCCGCCAAGCTTCTTTAACGTCTCTGTCAGGTTATCAATTCGCTTCTTGAATTTCTCTATATCAATATCTTCATTCAGAATTTCTAAAAATTCATTATTCTTTATTTCATTATTAATGATTTCATCTGAAAGCGGCAGGTCAACTTCATATTTTCCGTGAATAAATCTCGACAGGGAAGATGCATTTGCTTTGTTTGTCGCAATCTTTGTATTTGAATCAATAAGATAAAATGAAACTTTATCAAACTTTGTTCTTCGGTCGCGTTGCTGAATGTCCGTAACATTCATTTCCTCACGCTTTGCTTCATACTCTGATTTCAGTTTGCGGTAATCTTTCTCCACAATTTCAAAATCAGAATTCAGTTCTTTAATTTTATCGGTATTACTCTTTATTGTCTGGTTTAATTCGGCAAGTTCCTGCATTCCGCTTTCCATTGCGCTCTCATTTTTTGCAATAAGTTCGGTCTGGTTCTCAATCGTTGACGTAATTCTTATTAAATTTTCTTCTTCATACTCAAGTTCTTTCTTTGAACCGATTACACTTAAATTGTATTCATTATAATCATTTGTCGCATCGTTATAAACATTTTGTATGTCGTTGACTTCCTCAGCTAATTTCACAGCTTTTTCTTCGAGAATTTTATGCGCATCATTAGATTCATTTAACTCGGTTAAAACACCGGTTACCTGCTGCTGCAGATGTTTGTTCTCACCTGAAATCTGCTTGTAATCATCCTCATTCTTGGTTATGGTTTTGTTAAGCTCATCGATTTTAAAGTTCAGCTGCGCCATTTCGTTGGATAGCTGGTCAACGCTCTTATTATATGCTGAAATATTCATCGCAATGTCATCGAGTTTCAATTCATCAATCTTCGAATTTATCTGTGCAACTGACTCTTCTGCGTTTTCCATTTTTTGTTTTATAGTATCGAGACGTGTTTGCATATTTTCAATGCTCTTGTCTCGTCCGAGACGGATTATGTCAGGATTCGTCTCGCTTCCCGCTCTTATCACACTGTCCGTAATTATATCGCCGTCAAGAGTAATAAATTTATAATAATTATCCTTTGCATACTTCATCCCGATATCAAGACTTTCTACAATTATGTATTCATCAAGAATGTATTTTATCAAAAGCTCATGCTTTTTATCGGCACATTTAACAAACTTATCCGCAAATCCGATAATTCCCTTATCTTTAATAAATTCAGGGTCACCAAAATATTCCGTATAATAAAAATTATTATAATTTATTTTGTCGTTTAATATGAATGTAATCTTTCCCTTGCGGTTATTTACAAGAAGGTTAATCAATTTATTAATGTCGCGGGAATCATCCACAACAAGATAGTTTGCCACCTCGCCTAACGCAGTCTCGACAGCAATTCTATATTTGTCATCAACTTCGATTAAATTCGCAATTGTAGAAATATTCGGGTGCTCTAATTCTTTTGTAAGATATTTAATCCCTTCGGAGTAATCTTCAAGCGATTCGGATAATCCGGAAAAATAATCTATCTTTGTTTTTAATTTATTATATTCAAGGTTCTCATTCTTCAGCTCTTCCTCAAGTTTCATCTTTTCGGTCTCAAGTTCCGCTTTCTGAATCTCCATATCACGCTGTCTTAATTCTAAATTCTTCAGTGATTCTTTTTCTTTTGAAAGCTTATTTGTCAAAATGCTTTTCTCTTCTTCAAAGCTCTTAATCTGTAAAATATTTTCTTCATTGCTGTTCGTTAGTTTCGTAAGCTTTTCAAAATTATTTTCGAGACGCAGATTAAGCTTGTTGTGTTCATCTTGCTTTGAGTGTATAGACGCATTAACTTCTTTAAGCTGAGAAGTCACTGAGGAAACTTTGGCTTTATTTTCATTAATAACAATTCGCAGTGAATCAACTTTTTCTTTTTTCTCGCGTAAAGCGTGTTCGGAAACCTGAAAAGCTTCTTTCAGAATATTTACTTTTTCAGTCTTTTCTATTTTTCTCGCTTCGTTTTTGCTTATGCTTGCCTTTGTGTTTAAAATTTCATCTGTTAATCTCTTTATATTTTCATTCGTCGAATTTAATCTTTCATTTAACTTTATGTTTTCTCGTTCAAGAAACTCAATCTCTTTTCTTCTTTCCTCTCGTAAGTTCGTCATCTCGGATAGGGAAGCCTCGCTTTCCTGAATATTGCTTCGCAGCTCATCTATTAACGCATCGTTCGCTTTAATTTCTGTTTCAAGTTTTTCCTTGAGTTCGATATTTTCTTTCTCATGTGCTTTAATATATTCAATCTCGCTATTTAGCTTATGGTAATCAAAATTAAAAACTAAAAGTTCAAGCTGTCTTAATTCCTCACTTACTCGTTTAGCTTCTTCGTTTCGTTTCACCTGTCTTTCAAGCGAGTTCACATTTCGTTGCTTCTCGCGGATTATATCGCTGACTCTTGAGAGCGTTTCATGAACGGAGTTCAATCTTAGAAGAGTTGCATCTCGGTTTTGCTTGTATGTCACAATACCTGAAGCTTCTTCGAACATCTTTCTTCTTTCATTCTTTACGGAAGAAAGAATAACCTCAGTCATCTTCAACTCAATAACCGAATACGCATCCGGACCAATTCCTGTTCCTGCAAAAAGATGCTTTATGTCTTTAAGACGAACCTTAGTTCCGTTGAGATAATATTCTGTCTCACCGCTTCTGAAAAATCTGCGGGCAATTTGCACTTCGGCAAATTCCGTCGGTAAAATATTTTTGTCGTTAACAATTGTGAGGGAAACTTCGGCAACACTCAAAGGTTTTCTGTTTCGCGTTCCGTTGAAAACAACGTCCTCACGTTTTTCGCTTCGCAGTGCTCTGTCGCCCTGCTCGCCCAAAACCCATCTGAGTGCATCAACTATGTTCGATTTTCCGGAACCATTTGGTCCGACAATCGCAGACACACCTTTACTGAATTCCATAGTAGTCTTGTCTGCAAAGGACTTAAAACCGAATATGTCGATTTTTTTTAGATGCAAATAATTTAATTATAACTCGAAATTAAGTTGATTAGATAGAACGTATTACGCCCGTAGTAAAAATAAGAAATAAATCCGCCATATAATATCAAAATTATTATGACCGCATAAGAAAATGCCCTCAAAATCGAGAACTCCAAAACTATCCTCGCCCCGTTAATCAATCGGTAAAGATATATCAGATGAATCAAAAGAAACAAAATTATTGAGAGAAAAATATACTCCGTATTTGCAAGCCCCAGTTTATAAATTATTGTTCCTATGGGCAGAAAAAGAATGAACGGCAGAGCCGACCAGACTGCAACTTTATAAACATTTTTGAAATTCGCACCTCTTCTCGTGAACAATGAAATAACAAAAATTATTATTGCTGTAAAAAATATCAGCAAAAAATTTATTACCGTTAAAACCGGAATCGAAATCTCAGGGCTGTTCGAAAGCGTTGAAAAGAAAGTTTTTAAAGTGTCCGAAGAAAATATATTCGCCAGCAGCATGTCGAACACATTCGACTCTTTATATAAATTAAATACTGATGCCCAGAATAACGCAATGCCTGCAGAAATAAAAATCGCTAAAACTACATTCAAAAAAGTAGGTATTAAGAACTGTTCGCTTGCAAAAAGAAAAAAGTTCTTAGGTCTGTAAAGACCTTTCCAGAAACTTTCTTTTAAACGTTTCAAGTTCGTAACCAGGAATAAAAAAATAATGTTAAACGCCAGTCCGACAATTATAAAAACATTCGATGAGCTTTGGGAAGAATTGCCTTCGAGAATCTTGGGCGATTCCTGATTGTTTAGCATTCTCTGCACATATTGCTGCGCCTGCTTTGGCTCGCGTTTTTGCGTATAAATACCGTCGGTATTAATAAAATAATTCTCATTTAAAGGGAAATTCAATGGTCTGTCAGCAGTCCAGTCGGCATAGCTTGAAATAATCGAACCGGGAAACTTTGCTTTCACCATACTATAAACATCCATTAAAAATTTTGTCTGATATTCCACCGAATGAATGTCGCTGTACCCGTTCCGGTTGTTATTATTTATTCTTCTTCCGTATCCCGAAATGAAAACTGTTTTGTTCTGAAATTTCTTTGCCAATGAAACATTATTCGCATCATCAAGAAATTTTTTAATGTAATCAAAAGAGTAATGTTCAAGATTCAGGCAAACCACATCAGCTTCATCTATGCATTTTATTTCAGATAAATTTCTTGTCGTGAAATAAACCTTTCTGCTGTCAAGCTTCCCGGCAAGCTCTTTGAAGTCTCTCACATAATTTGAAGAAATTTCCTGCGTAACATCAAAATCATTCCCTATGCCCCACATTAAAATGCTCGGATTATTTCTGTTCACATTAATAACTTCGTCAATATATTCACTTACAATAAATCTGTAATCATCATCCTTCATAATCTCATACGGAACCTCATTGAACGGAATCTCCATCATAACAAACAAACCGTATTTATTCGCAAGACTAATTATATAAGGATGCGCGCTCTTTCCCGGAACTCTGATTACGTTACAGCCAAGGGCTTTAATGTTTTTTATGTCTGCCTCAACCTCACCATAGCTCAATGCCGATGCAAATTTATATGAATCCTCGTAATAATTTATGCCCTTCAGAATCATTTCAGTACCATTTACAATAACAGCATTGCTCGTGAACTTCACATCCCTGAAACCGTAATTCACATTATATTCATCAATCACATTACCTTCTGAATCACTAATCACCGTGCGAATTTTATACAAATTCGGGTTCTGCGGGCTCCAGTAAGCAGGATTTGGAATATTCACGCTGTTCTCAAATGTCTGCGACTTAAAATTCTCGAGATTAAACTTAATCTCATCGCTTTTGCCAACCGTATCTACCGAGTTTGAAGAATCCGTAATCTGTTCGCGGATAACAAACGTTCTCACGCTGAATTCATTGCCGGAATATATCTTAGTCAGCTCTGTTGCCTTGATGTTTATCTTGTTCGTCAGCTTCACGTTCGATGCGCTTTCGTATGAGGTCAAAAACTGAACATCAGATACAAAAATTTTCGGAACCGCAATCAGATAAATATCGCGATTAATTCCTCCGTAATTTTTAGAATAGTTAACCTGATTTGATAGGGGAATGGTATTCGAATAACTCAGACAATTATTAACCTTAATTTCAATCGTGTTATCTTTTGAAATTATATTCTCCTCGATGAGATTTATAATCGATGACGACCCGCCAATATGCTTCGTAACGAAAACACCGTTAATCGAAATCTCCGACTCGTAATTTATCCCCTCAGCTACAAGAATAAAACTATACTTGCTCACAAGCTCATCACTCACTGCAAATCTTTTCTTGAAAATCGTCGTACCGGTGAAATCATACGCAAGCGGAACGATTACCTTTGCAAAATTATGTCCCTCATTAAATGAAAGCTCCCACTGTCCGTTCAGATTTATTAAAGTCCTCTGACTGCTTTCAAGAAAAAGCCCCTTATTTTCAATCGTATCGTTCGTGTTACGTTCAAAAATCCTGACCTGTCCCTGACTTGTGTTGTGAAGTAATAAAAGAAATGTAAATAAAATTAGATATGAAGCTACCTTCATCAGCTATTTTAAGGTAAGGAGTAACTAAAAATAAAAAAATATGAATTAAGAATGTAATTAAGTATATAAATATAAATAATTTAAAACGGAAATTAAATGAAATTCAAATACGGACACTAAAAAATCCCCTCTTGAGAGGGGTGGCACGAAGTGCCGGGGTGTGTTATCAATGAGGCGGAACAAAATCAAAAGCAATTTATTAAATAACATAAATAAGTTATTTTAATATCAAGCGTCAACAATTGAAAAAAGCATATATCATACCGTTAATCTTTATAATCTTTTCCTGCGGTCTCGTTAGCTGGATAAGAGCATTTCACGATCAGGAAGTATATAGAATTATAATCATTAAAAAAGAGTATAACTTTTTTGACGGTGAATATTTCTTAAAAGATTCGAGTGCAACATTTGAAACGTACAATAACAAAAATCAAAAAATAGGGTTAAATAACCGCGAATTTTATGTGTATGATTCTGTAGGCAGAATGATTGAAAAACATGTTTGCATGGATTGGTGTGACAGACCTTATACTTATAAATATTTTTATAATTCTAATGGAAAACTTGAAAAAATTATAACATTTCCGTATAATAATCTTGTTGAACACAATATTTATGATGAAAAAAATCGTTTAATCGAAAAACGAAAAGGGGAAGATCCTTATCTTGATGTTGAATATTATACATATAAAGGCGATTCAATGAATGTTATAAGAACTAATAGGTCAGAATCCTACATAGTGGATAGCTTATATTATGATATAAACAATAGATTAATTAGAAAGGAACGACGAAAATCCGATGAGACTGAAGTGCATATCAGAGAAATGCAATATAATGACTTTGGTTTGCTTAGTATGACAATAGATACAACAATAAATTCAGATACACCATTTATCCATTCTGAAGGTCTACTTATTACCTCATATTATAATAAAATAGAATATAAATATAATAATGAAAGAAAATTAATTGAAGAGATTCAGTATAAACCAGATTACAAAACCCCTTGCTGTAAATATACTTATGAGTATATTTATAAATATAAATAGGGAAATTAATTTCAATTTAATTTTATTCATAGTAGCATTATATTTTAAGTAAGATGAAAAAATCCTTAACAATATTTTCCCAGATTGTAATTGTCCTCATCGGCATCGGGACTCTTGTTTTTATGCTTTGGGAACCACACCTCGAAGGCAGAAATGCAAATGCTTCGGTCTTTGAAATCTACTTCAATGACCCCTTTTTGGCGTATGCGTATTTATCATCGATTTTGTTTTTTGTAGCGCTCTATCAGGCATTCAAAGTGATGGGTTACATAAGGCAAGATAAGACATTCTCTCAGGCAACCGTGAAAGCTTTGCGGACAATAAAATTTTGTGCGTTAGCTCTCATTGGTTTTGTTGTGATAGCAGAAATCTTTATTATGTCAAATACAAGTGATGACCGCGCAGGCGGTGTTGCTATGGGACTCTTTGCCGCTTTCGTTTTTGCTTTAATTGCCACTGCGGCAACGCTCTATGAACGGGCTTTGCAAAGAAAAATTTAAACACAAAACCACTAAATCACAAAAATCAAAATTAATGTCATTCCCGCGAAGTCGGGAATCTAAATGAATATGATTATTAATCTGAAAATTTTAATAGTCTAAAATCAAAATAGCATCATTAAATTCCCCTCTTGAGAGGGGTGGATTCGACGAAGTCGAAGACGGGGTGTGTTTGCTGGTGAATCGAATACCCTTTACTTCTCAAGCCGTATCTTCCATATGTCCCCGAAATCCTTTTTCATTCCACCCATTCCCATTAACAAAAACATCTGCCCGTGAGTATGGTTTTCATGCGAGATTAAACGGTTGACAATATCACGTTTCGTCATTCTTGCTTCATTCTCTCCTCTTCTTACCACAACAATTTCATCCAGCACACTGTCGTCTATGATGTCCAAAAAATCAAGCCACAGTTTTCTCACATCTGTAATTGCATCAATGTATTCCTTGACTTCAAGGGCTTCTTTAGGCGGATGGGCTTCTTCAGCCGGACATCCAATCCATACCGCATAATAATTTCTGTCTTTTAATTCCTGCGGGAGAGTTTCACCGGTAGTTGTTTCATACCACCCGATTTCACACTCGCCAAGATGCATTAGGTATGCGCCAATGCAATCCTCGTTTGGAACCGGCGGAGCGAATAACTGCTCTTTAGTAAGACCTTCAATACCTTTCAAAGTTTTTCTGCGCGCATCTTCAAGCATAAGCTTTAAAAGTTTCGCTTCAGTGTTCATTAATTTAATTTATATATTTGATGTAAACACAAAAATCAATATTAATGTCATTCCCGCGCAGGCGGGAATCTAATGAATATGATTATTAATCTGAAAATTTTAATAATCTAAAATCAAAATAGCCCTCATTAAATTCCCCTTTTGAGAGGGGTGGATGCGACGAAGTCGAAGACGGGGTGTGTCACTTTACTTCTCTCCTTGGGAGTCTCCGCAGGGACTCCAAAGAAACTTTTACTTCTTTTTCGGATTCGTTGGTCTTAACTCAACCTCGCTCACCATTGCATTATCCGGCAGATTAATCGCAAACATACACGCCTCGGCAATGTCTTCCGGACTCAAAATCGATTCTCTCGCCGATGTCAGCACCGAACCCGGATGATCAAAGAAATTCGTATCGACTGACCCCGGACAAACTTTCACAACTCTTATGTTATGCTGTCTTACTTCGAGCATCAATGCGCCTGAAAGTCCCATCACTGCATGCTTCGTAGCGCTGTAAATTGACGCAGTCGCAATCGAACTCTTCCCCGCAATGGATGCCATATTTATTATTACTCCCGAATTCTGCGGAATCATAATCTTCAAAGCATACCGACAGCATAAATATAATCCGCGCACGTTCACCGCAAACATCTCATCAAAATCTTTTGTGGTTGTCTCAGCCAGATTCGCAAACTTCCCGAACCCTGCATTGTTAATCAGCACGTCAAGTCTTCCGAACTCCTTCGCAACGTAATCAAAAAGATTCTTCACATCACCTTCGCTGGCAACGTCCGTCTTAAAATAATTATAATTCGCATTATCGAGACTATGTTTTGTTCTCGATGCATCAATCACTTTATAACCGTCTTTTATCAGAGCATTCACGCAAGCCCTGCCGATTCCTTTTGAACCACCTGTAACAACTGCAATTTTATCCATTTTAACTCCGATTTATATAATTTTTTTTAAAAGAAAATTCCCCCTTAATAAAGGGGATAAAGGGGGTTGTTTCCCTTTATATTTTAAATCATAAACAAAAATAGCGGAGATAAATCCGCTATTTTCAGTTATTTATTGATTGTATGCCCGAGTGGAATCGAACCACTAACCCTCAGCTTAGAAGGCTGATGCTCTATCCGATTGAGCTACGGGCACGTTTTGCATTTTTTTAATGCTTATACTACAATTTAACTATATTTTAAAATCTATTCAATGAATTAATAATGAAATCTACAAAGAAACGCCTAAAAAGAAGTCATTCCCGCGAAAGCGGGAATCCCAGTCTTATATAAAACATAGCCATAAACTTAACCATTTACCGCCAATTATTATAAATAATGCAAATTTTGCTCATTTCCGCATCCTCACACTTTGGCACGGTCTTTGTAACTATAGTGTCAGTCTTTTGAAACAATAAGCAAGAAGAAGGAAAAGTAAAAAGACTAAAAGAAAGAATAATGGAAGCAACACTAAACAAGACAAATTTTTTCCTGAGAATGGTTCAGTATTATAATCTCAATGCACTGGGTAAAGGCAAAGGCGTTAACTGCTGCATAGATTTTAATCTGCCTTATGACAGCGACGTAAAGCTGAACATATTCAACTTATCAGGACAGCTTGCAATGATGGTTTATAACAATAAACATTTGAAGACAGGATTTCATTCAAAGAGAATTGACCTCAACACATTACCGCCGGGGGACTATTATTACGAGCTTGAAACAAATCAAAACAAAGAAATTAAATACCTGAAACACTTAGGTAAGTATAGCAAATAAGTTTAAGAATTAACGGGACTCAAATCCCATAGGGAGACTTCAACTTCAGAAGTCATTCCCGTGAAAACGGTGGGTACCCTTAGGGTCAACCCAGAAGTAACCCGAAACGTTCTCTCAAAGATTTTTCTCTCTCATTTTTTTCTCCTATAACCTACCATAGAAAGCCGGTTGGATAAGTCCACCCGGCTTCTCTTCTTTGTATACCAACTTTTCAAAAATCGCCACAGAGAACACAGAGTAGCACAAAAAGTAAAACACGAAAACCACTAAGTAGCATAAGGGTCATCAGAACAGGAAGAAAAAATAGTTATGTCGTTCATGCGGATGCAGGAATCCAGGCAAGAAGATATTTAACACAAAACACACTAAATCACAAAAATAAAATAAGTGTCATTCTGAGCGATGCGAAGAATCCCATTCTGTCACCCTGAACTTGTTTCAGATTTAATAAGGGAATCTACTTCAATATTCAAATTCATAATTTTCTCGTAAATACCAATGAATAACGTTTAATGCTGAATTTAAATGGTATCCCCAGTGAATAATAAAATCATATTTAAATCCCCATAAGGCATCTTCAATTGATTCTATTTTATTTGTGTCAAAAGAAACTATAGCTTCTTTTATATTTACATAAATATCTGCTAAATCGTCATCCAATGAACCGATAATCGCATCATGTTCCTTTTCATCTAATGGATTAAATACACTCCAATAATAATTAATAGGTAGTCTCTCCTCAATAATTTTTCTTATCTGATTATAATCTATATCAGAAACTTGTGAAGAATTGTTTTCATAGATAATTTCAACAAGTTTAACTTTCACTATGTATTGATATAAATTTAATAAATAATTTTGAATATTATTCAAAAATACTACTCCACTATCTTTGCTCTCTTCAATATATCTGCAATATTCACGGGCGTGTTTAAGGAATTTTTTAAAATCTTCAGATTCTAATATTACTTCCATTGAATTTTCTTTCGGCATCTTTAAAAATATTTTACAAAACTACTAATAATTTATAAATAATAATATATCCGTTATCTTCCTCATCCCAACCCGATTTCTCCTGCAACTCAAATCGTGAATAGCGAAATTGCGAAGTCGTAAAAATTCCCCTCTTGAGAGGGGTGGCAGCGTAGCTGACGGGGTGTGTTGTCTATACATTAAATTAATCTGTGTCATCTGTGTAAATCTGCGGTCTGTCTTTCTCTGTGCCCTTTGTGGCAAACTATTCGTGCAATTTGTGATAATTCGCGGCAAGTCTTAAATAAATAGAATAAAAAATAAAAATGAAAAATTCTTCAATTCTAAACCTCAATCAAACTTTCCACTCTAAAAATAGAATGAATGATAGAATATAAATAGAATGCAAATAGAATAAAAATAGAATGAAAGTAGATTACAAATAGAATAAGATAGAATGATAATTGAATAAAATAATCTGTGCTAATTTGTGTTAATCTGTGGTTCTGTTTTGTGCGTATGCATTATCCTTTTCATTATTATTTTTGCTTAGATGACCCGGAGGGTTCCCCCCGCCTGCGCGTGAATGCCATTTGTTAAAATTTTTGTGTTTTTGTGATTTTGTGATTGCCTTTTTTGTTTTTCTCTACGTTACTTCTTCGCGGGCTTCGTGTCATTCGTGAAATTCGTGGGGCATCTCTCTGCGCCTTCGTGTCTTTATGGCTGTTTGAAATTTGAGTTGACAATCAAAATTATTTATGCCATATTAAGTTATGGTAACAAAACTAACCAAACGTCAGAAGTCAATTCTCGATTATATCGAGAAATATTCTTACAACAACGCTTATCCGCCGACCTTAAAGGAAATCGCCGATAAGTTCAAAATCACCATCGGTACCGTGCAGGACCACATCGCCGCGCTTCAGAAAAAGAACTACCTCGAGCGCGTGAAAGACGTTGCCCGCGGATTCCGCGTAATCCGTCAGGACGATAAAATCGCCGAGCGCATCGACCCGAGCAAATACGAACTCATCCCGCTTTACGGCAATGTAGCAGCAGGCGAGCCCGTTTTTGTCGATGACAACGTTCGCGGATACATCTCGCACACAAAAAGCCGCAACTCGCATCAGATTCATTTTGCTCTCAAGGTAAAAGGGGATAGTATGATTGACTCCGGGATTTATGACGGCGATATCGTAATCGTCCGCAAGCAGGATGCTGCCGATGACGGTGATATTGTGATTGCACTTTTGGAAGATGAAGTTACCGTAAAAACTCTCAAAAACAGCCGCATCAATGCCTATCTCGAAGCCTCAAACTCGAAATATAAGGCAATCATTAACAGACCGTTTTCTATTATTGGTAAGGTAATTGAACTCAGAAGGCAGTATAACCTTATTTCAGCAGCGTAAGATATTTACTACTATTGTTATCCTGAACGAAGTGAAGGATCTCGTTTTAAAAGAGGAGATTCTTCGTTGCACTCAGAATGACACATTTTGTGTTAATAAAATTTTTACTTCACTCCAACTCTTTTAAAAATATAATCAACATTCTTTTTCGATTTTTCGTAATCGAAAATTTCTTTTATATCTTCTTCATTGAGGTATTTCACAACTTCGCCGTCGTTGCGTAAAAGTTTTTCAAACGGCACGCCTTCTTCCCAGCACTTCATTGCTGTTGTTTGAATTATCGCATAAGCATCCTCGCGCTTCATTCCCTTTGCAATCATCCTGAGCAAAGCAGTCTGTGAAAATATTAGCCCGTTAGTAAGATTAATGTTACGTTTAATATTATGCTCATTAATCACAAGATTATCAATCAGCCCATTGAACTTATAAAGAATGTAGTCCATCAGAATCGTTGAATCAGGAAGAATAATTCTCTCGACCGATGAATGCGAAATGTCGCGCTCATGCCAGAGCGGGATGTTTTCTAAAGCCGCAAGAGCATTGCCGCGAATTACACGCGCCATTCCTGAAAGACGCTCCGACAATATCGGGTTTTTCTTATGAGGCATTGCCGAAGAACCTTTTTGTCCTTTTGCAAAAAATTCTTCCATCTCAAGCACTTCCGTTTTTTGAAGATGACGGATTTCAGTCGTATATTTTTCAATGCACGATGCAATGATTGCAAGTGTTGTCATGAACTCCGCATGTCTGTCTCTCTGCAAAATCTGTGTTGCAATATTTGTAGTCTTAAGCCCGAGTTTCTGGCAGACATATTTTTCAACCTGCGGTGAAAGATGCTCATAAGTTCCCACGGCTCCTGAAATCTGCCCGACGCAGATAACATCAATCGCTCGTTTTAGTCTTTCAATGTTCCTTGTCGTTTCATCATACCAAAGTGCAAATTTTAACCCAAGCGTAATCGGCTCTGCATGAACCCCATGCGTTCTTCCAATCATCGAAAGATGCTTGTATTTCTTAGCTTTTGAGTATAAAGTTTTGTGAACACGCTGTAAATCATTGAGCAAAATTTTTCCTGCTTGCTTAAGCTGAACCGAAATCGTCGTATCTACAACATCGGAACTTGTCATGCCCATATGAATAAACCGTGAGTCAGGACCGACATATTGCGCTACGTTCGTTAGAAAAGCAATCACATCATGATTAACTTTTTCTTCGATTTCTAAAATCTTTTTTACGTTGAAGTTGGCTTTCTGCTTGATTGTTGCAAGCGACTTTTTTGGAATCAATCCTTGCATTGCCTGTGCTTCGCAGGCAAGAATTTCGATGTTGAGCCATATCTTATATCTGTTTTCATCAGACCAGATGTAGCTCATTTCTTTTCGGGAGTATCTTTCTATCATAAGGGGAAATCAGGTCTTTACCACAACAAGCGTAATGTCATCATGTTGTTCGGCAAAACCTGTGAATTTTTTTACTGAGTTTACTAACTCTTTAACAATTGTCTTTGAGTCAAAATTCCTGAAGTTTTTGACTATTTCAATTACATTATTTGTGGTGAATTCCTGTTTCTTTTCATTGCGCGCTTCAGTTAATCCGTCGGAATAAAATATAAACAAGCTGTCATCAGATAAATCAAGCACTTCTTCTTCGAGCGTATTTTCAAATAACGATTCGCTTTCGAGACCCAGTCCCATTCCTTTGGTTAGCAGAATATTCACCTCATTGTTTTTTGAAACAAGCGCAGGATTATGCCCCGCTCTTGCAATGCGGACTTTCTTTTCTTTTAAATCGAATAAAGCAACAACCATTGTTACGAAAGATTTTCTTTCGATTTTTTCATGTATCAATTTATTAAGCTCAGTTAATAAAATTTTTGGGGTCTGATAAACTCCCGATGCAAACTGAAGCATTGTCTGAATCTTCGACATATTAAGTGCTGCAGGAATCCCTTTGCCTGAAACATCCGCAACAACAAGAAGAATTTTATCTTCGCTTAATTTAATCAAATCATAAAAATCTCCGCCTATCATTCTTGCGGGCTGTGAATAACTGAAGATATCAAGACCTGCAATGTTATGCTCATCAACCGGTTTAGATTCTTCCTGAATCTGTCTTGCAATCTTTAGCTCGTCTTCGATTTTTTCTTTTGACAACTCCTCCTGCTGCAGACGTGAATTCTCAAATGATATTGCGCATTGTGATGCGAGAGTTTTCAGCAGGTCAATATCTTCTTCGGTGAATGCTTTATTTGAAGCTTTATCGCCGAAGTTCACCGCCCCGATAAGTTTATTCTTAAAAAAAATCGGAGTCGATAAAACTATCCCTTGCTGCTTTATTATGTTTTTCCATTCATCAGGTATTGCCATTTCGTTAAGATTGGCATCGTATAGTAAAACCGGTTCTTTATTATCCCTGTACAAATATAATAGCATATCATCAAACGAACGGTTTGCAATTTCATCATACTTATCGCCGAAGTAATCGCTGAAATTTTTATCGAGCAATTTTTCGTATTCAACATCTTTTATCCATAAGGACACTTTTGAAATACCCATGACCTCCTGAACCGAGGAAGAGATTTTTTTTAATATCTCATTAATGTTTTTCAGATAGGGAAGCTCCTGGGTAAAATCAAGAAGCGACTGCCTGTAATTATATCTTTCCTTATAAAACTGTTTATCTACAAACTGATGAACTTTTTTATTTATGTAATCGAATGAAAGAATTATAACAACTATTGATAAAATTATTATCAATTGTCCGTTGTCACGCAGGTATCCGCTTAACAGCGAATTAAGAACGAACACAATTAAAAGATAAACGCAAATAATAAATGTTGTAAGTATTGCAAACACGATTCCGCGTTTGACAATAAATTCTGTATCTAAAATTTTGTATTTAAAAATTGAATACCCGAATGAAAGCGGAGCTGCCACGATTAAAAACGACGGGAGCAGCAATAGCGGGTTTTGTAAAAACAACGGAACGTTTGTAGAAAATTGAATCGAGAAAAAATAAATAATTCCCGCAGCGGTGAGTATCGTTCCGAAGAGAACTATTCCAAGAGCTTTTTTCAACGGACTGTCTTGAGTAACTCTTCTGTATGATATTATAAGGAAAACTACCCCGGCAATTATATACAAAGATGTAAACGATATTCTTGCTATCCAGCTTGCGAAACTGATTTTCAATACGTTCACAAGAATAAATTGCTGTAAAAAGAAAGCAAGATTTAATCCGTATAAAATGAATATGACGATTCTTCTGTTCCTGAATTGGTACTTAACAGGATAGCTAAGAAAAAAATGCAGAAACATCGGTGGGAATATTACTGTGCACGCCGCAAGAAGCCACGAGATAAACGCTTCGGTCCGGGTCGTAATAAAATTTACGTTTGAGTATGCAACCACACCAAAAGCAGCAGTGCATCCCAAAAAGAAAAATAATTTGGAAGTAAATTCCTTCGGTTTGGAATAACCGACTAACAAGCCCACTATGATAAAACAAAATCCGAATATGCTGAAAATTAAAAATTGCGTATTGAAAAACTTATAAACATAAATCGGCAGATTTAGAACTTCATTGCCTCTCAAAATTGTATAAACTATTGTTTCGTTATCAAATTCATTAAGAATATCCTGAGCCTCAAAACTTCCTTTAAATAATCTTCCGTTTATTGCAACAAGCACGTCACCGTTTTTTATTCCGGCTTCATCTGCAACGCCACCCGGAGTTATCTGAATTATGTAAACTGCAGAATCAAGCCGTGAGTATTCCCGGCCTTGACCTTCGCCTTCTTTTTGTAATTGTTCAACCCATAAGCAATCATCGACAGTTATACGTTCCACAATCATCGTATTGACAAAAATAAGTCCAAGTATAATAAAGCAAAATATTGCAATTGCTATATAAACAAAACGGAATGTGCTGTCGGAAAATTTGTTAAAAAATTTCATAAGGGTTTTATTTTTCCAATTACAAAGGTTATATCATCATTTTGTTCGCGACCGTTTCTGAATTCATTGACGGCGTTAATGATTTTTTCCTTCATTTCTCCGGTATTATTATACGAATTTGAGTTAATAATGTTTAGCAATCTGTCGGTTCCGAACAGTTCATTATTGAAATCCATTGCTTCAATAAGTCCGTCCGAATAAAACATAAAACAGTCATCATCTTTAAATTTAATCTCTGTCTCGAGCATATTTTCCTTGAATAGACCGATTTCATTAATTTGACTTCCTTCTCGGACTAATCCGATACCGATGCCTTTATCCCAGATAATGTTCGTTCCATTGTGTGATTTATAAATAACAGGAGGATGTCCGGCGCGGCAAATCTTCGCAGTCTTTGTTTTTAAATCAAATAATGCCATCACAACGGTAACAAAAGATTTGCGTTCAATTTTATTTTTTATCTGTTTGTTTACTTCAATTAAAATATCCTTCGGGTTTTTGTAAATTTTGGCTGCAATCTGAATCATTGCCTGAATCTTCGACATATACAAAGCTGCCGGTATGCCTTTGCCTGAAACATCTGCAACAACAATAATAATCTTATCATTATCGATTTTTATCAAATCATAAAAATCACCGCCTACAATTTTTGCAGGTTTGTAAAAGCAATCTATTTCAATTCCGTTTATTAGATTTCTTTTGCTGGGTAGTAACCCTTCCTGAATAGTTTGGGCAATTCTAAGCTCTTCCTCAAATTTTCTTTTCTTTATCTCTTCTGCCTGAAGACGCGCGTTTTCAAATGCAATGGCGCTTTGTGAGGCAAGAGTTTTTAACAAATCGATGTCTTCATCAGAATATGCTTTGCCGGATTTTTTCTTTCCGAAATTAATCGCCCCGAGTAAATTATTTTTCAGAAAAACAGGAACGGATAATACAATTTTTTCTTCGGTGAAGATTTGCTTTAACACGGGTTTTATATGCAGCTCCTCAAGATTCACTTCATAAAGCGATACCGGTTCTGAATTATATGCATAAAGGTCTCTGAATGCTTCGCTCAATTTCTCGGATTTTGTTTTTTGATTTTCATCATCTTCAGTCAGTTGTGAATAATATTTGTCATTCAGCCAGATATTGATTGATTCAATTCCGATGGTTTCATAAATCGATTTCCCGATTTTGCTTAAAATCTCATTTATGTTTTTAATATACGGAAGCTCTTCTGCGAACTTGAGCAATGCTTGCCGGTAATTATATCTCTCTCGATAAAACTGTTTGTCAACGAATTCTTTTACTTTTTTATTTACGAAATCAAACGAAAAAGTTATGATTATAATTAAAGAAATTGTTATGAGCTGTCTGTTTGAAACCAAAAATTGGCTTAGAAGTGAATCGATTATATAAAGCACCGCAAGGTAAATACAGATTGTAATTGCAGTTACGAATCCGAAAACAAGGCTTTTTTTGACAATGAACTCGGTATCCAGAATCCTATATTTGAAGATGGAATAACCAAACGAAAGCGGTATGGCAAGCACAAGAATTGTGGGCAGTCTGAAAATCGGGTTCATTCCGAATCTCTCATATATCAATGAAAACAAAAAGAAATAATAGATTAACCCGATTGCTCCAATTAAAAACCCTATCGCTATGACCTTCAGGGATTTTTTTAACTGCGGGTCTTTAATTTTTGTATATGAACGGATGAACAATGCTATGCCGGCAAATAAAAATATTACAGGAGATAAACCTAATAAGTTTCTTAACAAATTCCCTAAGATTACACTCTGATAGGATAAGAAATAAAACGAAATAACCAGAAGGAAAACATAAATATATGCAAAAGCAATGATGCTCTTTCTGAGTCTGAAATTATATTGAATCGGATAAATTGAAAAGAAGTGAAAGAAAAGAGGGAACACAAATATTTCGCCAAACGCAAAATTATACCATATAAAGGAATCCACGGTTATATAATACCATATGCCTCCAAAGACATTAAAGCCAAGCGCTGCAGCGCATCCCAAAAGAAAAAATATCTGGGAAACATACTCTTTAGGTTTGGAATAACCGACAATAAACCCGATGACTAAAAATCCGAACGATAAAGTAAAAAATACATAATAAATCAGGTGGAAATATTTATATACCTTTACTTTGAAATTCAGAAGCTGACCGTTGCGGATAACGGTATAGTTTAAAATCTCACCGTCTTTGGATTTGTTTAGCGTGCTTTGAAAAGTATTAAAATCAAAAAATCCGTTTCCGTTAACATAAACAATTGTATCACCTTCCCTGATTCCGGCGTTATATCCCGCTCCGCCTTCTTTTACATCAATGACAAGAGCTCCTTTTTCAAGCTTCTTGCCGTCATATTCAAATGTTTTTGTTATGTCATCAATAGTAAGACGGTCGGTAAATGTAGCTTTAATAAACACAATGCCGATAATAATCACGCAATAAAGTGTTATTGTGATTATAATGCCTCGTAAATAATTATCGGGTAGCTTATTGAGGAATCTCAATTAAAGTATTGATTTAATAACGTTATAATACGGGAAAAGTATTCATAAAGTTACTAAATTTACAAATCATAACCTATGGAATAATAAAATGTGTAGGGACCAAAAAGAAATGAATCCGATGCCAAACCGCGATTAATAAGGAAAGTTTTTCCGACTGAAAAGGATGCCTCACCTATCGGGGAATCAAATGCAATTGATAGACCGATTCCATGACGTAAATCTTTCAGGCGAATATCTTCTGCATTTTCCCAAACTTTGCCTATGTCATAACGGATTTTAGCATATGTATCGAAAAAGATTTTAACAGGGAATAAATATCTGAGTTCAAATGATGTTTCAAGAATTTGTCTCCCCCGCAGCTGATTTTCCACCATTCCAAAAAAAGATGATTCGCCGCCCATTGAAAATTGGTCCTGGTAGGGGGTTGTCTTATCGGCAAATCCGAAAATAAATCTTGGTTTTAAAGTAAAAGATTTTTTTAAAGAAAAATTCTGCTCATAATTTAAAAATAATCTTGAGTAACTATTGTTGCTTCCCAAATTACTCTGGCTTGTTTCATAAAATAAATTAAGTTTAGTACCTCGTGTAGGAAAAGGAATCTTATCCTGTGAGTCTATAAAACTTCCGACTCTTATTTTTAAAATGCGCAAATCATCTGAAATTACATTACTGCCCGATATTGTCTCCAGCTTATAAAAATCATAAAAAAACTGTCCATATAACATACCAAGCTTTTCCAGCTGCGTCCCCAGTAAAAAGCTTAAACCTCTCCTTAAGTCACGGTATGTTCCGGTTTTTTCACGCTGGAAACTATTCGCCTCGTTATCTGTTATCTCAATATAAGTATTCAGATCATTAGCTCCGTAATATGCAGATAAATTATATGTTAGATAAGTATCAAAAAACCTGTTTGACCTGAACTCACCTCTGAATTCATATCCAATGACACTTGCGCTGGCATTAAACCCGATTTCATTTCCCGTGCCGAGAAAATTTTCATCTCTTAAGTCAATTAGTCCCTGAACTTTCCTTTCATTATCCGATCTTATTGCAAGACGTATATTTCTTGTATTCTTTTCAACTAAATCAACTATCAAATTTTTGTAATAATTATTTATTGTATAATTTAAACTGACTTGCCTGAATAAGTTCATACTGCCAAGGTTCTTCATGCTTTGGGAGAGTTCTGAGCTTGTTACAGGCTTATTCGCGTTTAAAGTCAGTTCACGCATAATTAAAGAATTATTTGTTCTTGAATTTCCTGTTATAATCATTGTATCAATTTTCCCTTCATCTATAATTAAGTCCAAAATTCCGGTATCATACTCAAGATAAAACTTATCAATGTTTGCAAAGCTAAAATTGTTTTCACGAAATTTTGTGAGTATATCTTCATAAAGCCGGAATGCAGAATCAGAATTAATATTAGAACCACCAAAGTTCTGTTTGAAATTCGTTAACAAGGAATCTAAAAAACTATATTCTTGATTAATTTTAATTTCCTTTAAAACGGGATTCATATTTCCATAAAACCTTATATATGCGCCTGTCTCATCTCTTCCGGTAACTGCATATACATTTTTGTAATACCCTGTTTTATAAATAATCTTTAGTGCTTTTTCTATTTCGGTAAACCTGACAAAGTTTTTGTTTAGTAAATTAAATACTTCGTCATTTATATTCTGGGGAAAATAATTTAAATCGTATTCCAATCTCGGATTTGTAACAAAATTATTGAAGTATTTTGACGTGGTTGTTTCAAGCGAATCAATAATATGCAAAAGCTCATTAACTTTTAACTCTGCTGCCTGTTCTCCTTTATTTATTAAAAAATCTATTTTACTGAAATCATTTGATGAATAGTCTCCTAAATCGGGTGTGATAATGAAATCAGCTTTTGATAACTGTATATCGTTCAGTTTATCCATAGTTATCGAAAGTATCTGGTCTGCGGTATTAAGAGGGTTAATTAATTCTTTTGCATCTCTTAATGGACTTGTTGTATTGACGACTATTGTAAAATTACTGCCAAGCTCATCAGCAACATCTGTGGGAATGTTTGCAGTTAATCCTCCGTCAACAAGATTTTTATCGCCAACTTTGGTAGGAGAATAAATTATAGGAAATGTCAATGATGCCTTTATGCTTTCGCTCAAATTTCCCTTTGTTAAAACCTCTCTTTCTCCATTGTCTATATTTGTAGCAACTGTTGCAAAGGGAATTTTTAATTTAGTGAAGTCATTTTTATCATTATAAAGTGAATTAAGAACCTGGAGGTTAATAAGTTCTAAAATGTTTTGTCCATTTGAAAGAGAAGTTGGTATTACAGGTGAGAACCCCTCAAGAGAAATTGTCAAAAGGCTCTTATCCTGGATTCGTTTTTGTTCAAAATATAAGTTCTCACGAACGGAAGAATTTGAAAGGCGTAAAGTATTCTCCCAATCAATTTTAGCAAACATTTTTTCAAGTTCAACAGGTTTATAACCGCTTGAATATAAACCTCCGACTAAGCTTCCTATGCTGGTTCCTACAATTAAATCAACCGGAACGTCGTGTTTCTCCAAAATTTTTAGCACACCGATTTGTGATATTCCTCTTGCGCCGCCTCCGCTGAGCACAAGTGCATATTTGTTTTTGTTTATTTTTCCGGGAAATACATTAAAGAGAACAGAATCAAATTGATACTTTGGTTTTAATTCCAATTCAATTATTGAAGTTGTAGAATCTTGTGCTCTGAGAAAGCTGCACGAAAGAAACAAAAAACCAATTATAAATATTTTAGAAAAACTTTTAAGCATTATTAAGCTTAGACTTTCTTTGAATTAAATATCCTGTTAAATAAATAAGCAATCCTGCAAACAACCCCGGATACATCGGTTCCAGATTTAATGGATAAACCGGGTAACCTCCATTTATATTAATATTTCCGTATAAAAATGAAACAAGCGAAATAAAAAACGAGGCAAGCATTGCAAAGAAAATAAATTTCCCCTCCACTTGCAACTTATTCGAATAAGAAGTTACAACACCTATAAGCAAAGCGGGTATCACAAGACTGCCTATTGTGTACCACATTGCTACCACTGATGGAATAAGAAAAATAATTAATAATGAAATAATACTCGTGATTAAAATTCCTGCCTGAGTATATAAATTCTTGTCGCCTTTCATCTTAATGTTCCATTTAGAAATTTTTGAAAATACATCATTGCCCAACGTAGAAGCAGAAACGAATACATAAGAATGAAGCGTCGACATAATCGTTGCAATTAATCCCAGAAAAAATAATGCTTTTATTCCCTGAGGCAAAATCGCATCAGCAAGAACAGGATAAGCAAATGTCGGGTTTTCGAGATTTGAAAAATATGCCGCCGCATAAAGTCCTGTTAGTAATGTCAGCATGTCAAATATAAACCAAAAAATTAAGCTGATGAACACACCATTTCTTGCAACCTTTTCTGTCTTTGCTGCATAACATCTTTGATGAAAAGACGGGTCAACGATTGCCCATGCCCCTATAAAAAACCAAACCAAAATATATTGAAGTGAATTTCCCCCTGTTAAATCAAGATGCAAGTCTGACAAATTTTCACTCAAATAGTTTAAGCCGCCGATATTTGCGAAACAAAAAGGTATGATGACCGCAAACCCGACATACATTAGTATGAATTCAAATTTATTTACGTTCACATCTGCTTTCAGTCCACCCTTAAACAAAAATAATATTGATACCAGCAGCGACACAATTACCGAAAGCAATAAAGACCATCCAAAAATTAATTGCATCAAAATCCCCATCATGAAAATATACGGGGCAGGTGTTGTAAGTAAAAAAATAAAAAACGCTCCGAGCAAGCTCACGCTTTTCCCATATGTAGCTTCGAGCTTGTCAGGAATTGTGAACATATTTGTCTTTTTAATTTTGGATGCAAAGAACAAAGCAAATATTATTATAAAAAAATAATACGGGAATGCGTTCAGAAACCAGCTTGAAATCCCGAATGTGTAAACAAATTCACCAACTCCTAAAACACCTCCGTAAAAAGTCGAAACTAATGTCGCCACAAACGCAGGCAGAGTCAAAGTTCTTCCCGCAACTAAATAATCAACTTTGGAATTTTCAGTGTTCTTGGATTTTAAACCAATGTATATAGCGATTAAAAAATATACAACAATTATAATGTAATCTAATATCGTGAATTGAATCATCATTCCCAAAAATGTCTTTTAAACAACAATAAATCACCTTTCTTAAATTTAATCTTCACTTCATCTGAAACAGATTCATTTAAAGTTCCTTCACGAATTCCAAAATACAGAGTTTCATTTTTAAGAGGATACTTTAAGCCTTCTGTTGTTACATCCGTTGCATAAGGTATGCCCAAAAATGAAACTATCTTATTTTTTTTGTATTTAAAGGATAAGGATTTGCCACAGTAAAACGATTCGTATTTATTATCGTATAAAGTTATACTGCTATTTTTGTAATATCGTTTTAGAACGCTAAGATTGTTCAAAGTATGGTCATAACGTCGGCTCATTGCACCAAAAACCGAGATTTTTTTAATTTTTAGACTAATAATATAATTTAAAGCTTTTTCAAAATCGGTCGTTTCTTGTTCTTCAAGCTTAATAATTTTAACTTTTTTTTTGGAAAAATATTTTAAGTTTTTCGCAGTGATAGAATCAAGGTCACCTATGATAATATCGGGAATGATTTTTAGCTTCCTAAGATAGTTCGAAGCACCGTCGGCACTGACTTTTAATGACTTTTTACTTAAAAACTTATTGATAATTTTGATATTCGTTTTATTACCGTTGAGGAATAAAACAGCAGAATTTTTGCTCATCTGAATAATTTTGTGAAAAAAATAAACTAATAAAATTCAAATTAATGTCTTTCCTTAACGTTGCGGCTTTGTGGGGGTTAATTGCGGTCAGCATTCCCATATTAATTCATCTTTTTAATCTGCGCAAAGTTAAAAAAGTTGAGTTCTCGACATTAATGTTCCTCAAAGAACTGCAAAAATCCAAGCTCCGAAGAATAAAACTGAAACAGTTGCTGCTTCTTGCATGCCGCATTTTGATTATTACATTTGCCGTTCTTGCTTTTGCAAAACCTGTTGTTAATAACCTTTCTGCAGGAAATTCATCCGCAACTAAAACTGCTTTGATATTCATAGATGATTCGTTCAGCATGAACATAAAAAATGCAAATGGAACATATCTCGACCAGGCAAAAACATATGTTAGTAATATTCTTGCAAATTACAAAGAAACCGACAACGTTTATTTAATTCCTGCATCTAATATTTATCTCAAAGACAAAAATTTTATTTTTTCGAGCTTTAAAGAGTTTAATGATAATCTCGCAAATATAAATTATTCTTATGTGAAAACAGATTTTCCCGCAATGATGAATTTTGCAAATGAAATTTTAAGTAACTCCAATACTGTGAACAACGACGTTTTTGTTATCTCTGATTTTCAGGATGTTAATTTTTCAGCAAACGCAGAACAAACATTAAGCGATAAATTTAAAAATGCAAATTTGTATTTGCTGAGTTTTGACAGAAGACAGGCAAATAATCTCAGTATTGAAAACTTAAAATTTTCTTCGCCTGTAATCGAAAAGGGAAGCAGTGTAAAGCTCAAAATAGATTTTAAAAATAATTCTAATATTGATGTTAAGAACAAACAAATAAATTTGTTCCTAAATAATCAAAGAGTCGCAGAGCGTTATGCTGATGTTATATCGGGTTCAACTCAGTCCGTCGAGTTTTCTTTTCCGGTTAATCAATCGGGTATAAACTCAGGTTATCTTGAACTTGTGCAAAATGATTTTTCGGAAGATGAGTTAAAAGAAGATAATTATATTTATTTCACGCTCGATGTTCCTGAAAATTATAATTTTTTGATTTATGAACAGGAACCAGGAAGTAGTAAGTACGTTGAGTTAGTACTGAATTCAGTAAATCAATTGAGCGCTGATTCACTTAAAAATACTTATGCTATAAATTTTAATAAGACAAATAATCTTAGTCAGAACTTGAATAATTTTGATGCTGTTATTTTAACAGGCGTAAATAATATAAATGAAAGCGATGCAAATGCTTTATATGATTATGCAATTAAAGGAGGCGGTTTTTTTGTTTTTCCGGGAAATTCTCCTGATTTAAATAATCTCAACTCAAATTATTTTTCAAGATTCAATAACATAAAAATTAATCAGGAAATCAGCGGTAATCCTGAATTGAAATTTGAAAATCTAAATTACAGTCATCCCGCATTAACGGGAATTTTCAGAGATGAATCAAATCAGGTTGAGTCACCGTCAATCAGGAGCTTTTATGAAATTTTAAAATCGGAAAACTCAAATGCTCTCATAACTCTGAACAACCAGAAAGATTTTCTGATTGAGTCGATAACAGGAGAAGGAAAAATTATTGTGTCATCGGTTCCGGCAGATTTAGTTAAATCAAATTTTCCGATGAACTCAATTTTTGCCCCACTTATGATGAGAAGCTTATTATATCTAAGTTCAGAGTTCAATCCTAATACATATTATGAAGTCGGGAAGGTTAATATCATTCCTTTGCAATCTACATCGACACAATTAAATATTAAATCATCACAGCAAAATATTTTAAACATAAATAATTCTTCAGGCTCAGGTTATCTTATGGTTCCGTTCTCAAAAGAAACTGCGATGATAGGGAACTATGAAGTTCTTGACTCGGCAAACAATTTGGTAACTTCATTTGCTTTAAACAAAAATTCAGTTGAGAGTAATTTATCTTTTACGGAAGAAAGTTCTGTTGAGGATTATTTTAATAATGCGGGTATCAATAATGTAACTTCAATCAACGAGGGGGAAGCAATTTCATTTAAAATCCAGCAAGCCGGAACAGGAATGGAACTCTGGAGCTATTTCTTAATCCTTGCTTTGCTTTTAATAGGAGTGGAATATTTTTTATCAAAAAATATTGAGGAGAGTTGAAAATTAATTCCTAATAATAGGAAGTCATTCCCGCGCAGGCGGGAATCCCAGTCTATTAAATAAAAATCACACTTCACTATAATCACCCAGCGTCATAGTTCCTTTGTAATTTTTCACCTTACAGTTAAATCCAACCAGCGAATCGTTAATCTCGGAATTATCAATTTCGCATTTATCATTCACGATTGAATTTTTTATAATCGTATTTTCAATGATGCAATCTTTCGAAATCGAAACATTAGGGCCAATCGTGCAATTTTTTATTTTGCATCCGTCAGCTATATAAACCGGAGCCATAATAATTGTATTTTCAAACTCATAGTTCTTATTGGCATATAATTTATCAAGTAGGTAAGCATTTGTTTCTAAAATCGTCTCGATTTTTCCGCAGTCAAGCCACCCTTGAACATCATAAGTCGTCATCTTTTTACCATCAGCAATCATTTTTGCAAGTGCATCGGTGAGCTGGTATTCATCTTTAGTTTTTATTTCATTCTTAAAAATATATTCAAGCGCTCCGAAAAGATTATCTGAATTTTTTATGTAATACAATCCGACAATTGCATCGTTCGACGGTGAAACTTCCTTTGAAGCGGGTTTTTCAACGAGTCTTGTAATAATTTTATCATTATTAGTTTCAACAACACCGAATCTTCTCGGGTCATCGACTTTCTTTACACCGATTACGGATAAATCATTAGAAACTAACTTCTTCAAATCAACATCGAACAATGTATCGCCAAGAATGATAAAAGCTTCCTTATCATCATCCGTGAACGCGGGCTTTGCGCAATGAACAGCATGTCCGAGTCCTTTCGGTTCATCCTGGACTAAAAACTCAAACTTGATGTCTTTATTATGAACAAACTCTTTTAAAATATATTTTTCAATTCTATCACCGAGATATCCAACAACAAAAACTATGTGATTGGAAATTTTTTCTTTGATGATTTGCTCGACGATAAAATAAATCATCGGCTTGCCTGCAACAGTCATTAAAACTTTCGGATGAAGCAGCGTATGCGGTCGCAGCCGCGTCCCAAATCCCGCAACAGGTATGATTACTTTCATTTTAGTTTTTCTTTTAAAAACTCTTCAAAACCGTTCTTAACTTCTTCAACTTTTGAAGCATCTTTCAATCCCGCGGTCGCAACATTCGCTTTACCGCCGCCTCCTCCGCCGAATTTCTTTGCATATTCACCGACAAGCTTTCCCGCATTTAAACCATGATTTGAAGAAACAATATCACCGACATATAATAATAAATTAACCTTATCATCTTGATTTAAAATCATAAATGCAACACCGTCTTTGAAATTTGAATTCACAAAATCACTTATCTCTTTCAATTCATCTTTTGAATAAATCTTTTCTTCAGAAATAAGATATTTCACATCATTAATCGACTTCGCAGAATCAATTTCATTTTTAATTTTTTCGAATATTACTGATAGGTTCTTCTTTAAATTTTCTTTTTCTTCTTTTTTCTTTGACTCAAGGTATTCATCATTTACTTTATTGTAAATTTCAAGAGCTTCATCTAATGTTTTTGAAGCGTCTTTCAAAGCTTTGCCGTCATCGTATGAAGTTTTATTAATTTTGTCTGCAATTTTATCAACTGATAAATTCTCAGGAATATTTTTCTTAAAAGGCTCAGGCCAAGCAGTATAAATAGCTTTTACTTTTTCATTTTGCTCATTCAGCCATTTCTTTGTTCCTTCACCTGTCGCAGCAAAAATTCTGCGAACACCCGATGAAATACTTTCTTCTTTTGTAATCTTAAACAACCCAATTTCATCGGTCTTTTTTACATGTGTTCCTCCGCAGAACTCAACACTAAAATTCTCATCTATAATAACAACACGGACTTTCTCTCCGTATTTCTCACCAAAGAATTTTTTAACATTTGGAATTTCATTTGCTTCTTCAATCGGAATATCAACAAGCGTATTAACAAGAATATTCTGGAATATCTTATCATTCACTTCATCTTCAATTCTTCTCAGTTCATCATCAGTAACTTTTTGAAAGTGTGGAAAATCAAACCGCAGATATTCATCCGATACAAGAGAACCCATTTGTTTTATGTGGCTTCCCAAAACTCTTTTCAAAACTTCGTGCACAATATGTGTGGCAGAGTGATTGCGTTGAATCGCTAAGCGTCTTTCCAAATCAATTATTGCCTTTGGATTTTTATCTATAATTCTATTGCCATCATAATCTTTTACATAAATAAAATATTTATTCTTGCTGTCGATGACTTCAAGCTCACTGCCATTAAAAATTAATTTACCTGTATCGCTAATCTGCCCGCCCGACTCCGAATAAAAAGGATTTTCTTTAAGCACAATTAAATCAATATCCGAGCTCGGAATTCTCTTAACTGATAGAATCTCCGTTGCAATTCCTTTGGGACTTAAATCGTAAGGATTATAAATAATATTTTTACCTGCAATCAACTCATTCAAAGAATCATCACCGTCTTCTGCAAGAACAAGCTCACTTTTTCTTGCGCTTCTTGCACGTTCTTTCTGATTCTCCATTTCAGAATTGAAAATATTCGTATCAACTTTAAAACCTTTTTCCTCAGCTATTACCTCTGTCAAATCAAGAGGGAAGCCGTAAGTATCATAAAGCTTAAACGCATCTTCACCGGGAAAAATTTTATCTTTGTTATTCTTTATCTTCTCATAAACATTATTAAACAGCTCAATACCCTTATCGAGCGTTACGTTAAAGCTTTCTTCTTCTGCTTTTATGATTTTTGAAACATAATCTTTCTTATCGACAATCTCAGGAAAAACTTTGCCGTTTTTCTCGACAACTACATCGATAAGTTTATATAAAAACGGTTCTTTTAAATCAAGCTTTCTTGCAAGTCGCGAAGCGCGGCGCAAAATTCTGCGAAGAACATAGCCGCGTCCTTCGTTTGAAGGAATTGCTCCATCACTTATCGCAAACACAAGCGTTCTTATATGATCAGCTATAGCATTGATGGCAGAAATATTTTCGCCTTCATGCTTCTTCCCTGAAATTTCACATATCTTTTTTATAATCTCCTCGAAAACATCTGTATCATAATTCGATTTCTTGTTCTGCATCACGCGAACCATTCGCTCAAAGCCCATTCCTGTATCTATATGTTTTTTCGGAAGCGGCTCAAGCTCGCCTTTTTCGTTTCTGTTATATTGAATGAAAACCAAATTCCAAATTTCCATAACGTCATCGATTCCTGCGTTCACATCTTCCGGCTTGCATCCCATTTCGGTAAAGTCATAATGAATCTCCGAGCACGGACCGCACGGCCCCGTTTCACCCATTTCCCAGAAATTATCTTTTTCGTCAAATCTTAAAATATGGCTATGATCAATATCGGTTTCAGTTTTCCATAAATTATATGCTTCATCATCATCTCTGTAAACTGTAACCCATAAACGATTTTTGTCAAGCTTCCATTTTTTTGTCAGCAGTTCCCATGCCCATGTGATTGCTTCTTTTTTATAGTAATCTCCAAACGACCAGTTGCCAAGCATCTCAAAAAAAGTGTGATGCGTGCCATCACGACCGACGTCTTCCAAATCGTTATGCTTGCCGCCTGCGCGAATGCATTTCTGCGTGTCCGCGGCGCGTGTATAGTCACGTGTTCCTGTCCCTAGGAAAACATCCTTGAACTGGTTCATTCCCGCGTTGGTAAAAAGCAAAGTTGGGTCTTCAAACGGCACAGTCGGTGCCGAAGGCACGATTTTATGCTCGCGTTCCTTAAAAAAGTCTAAAAATGATTGTCTAATTTCTGATGAATTCATATTTACAAAAATACTCATTATAAAATTTAATTTATGTGTCGAAAATTGGACATAATTATCTGTTTAAAAATTTTTATAAATGTTATTTTAAGATAAATCTTACTTTTATATTAATGAAAATTTTATTTTTAATTCTTGGGTTCTCTTTTTTATTCTGCAAATCAAATCACAGCTCAAATACACCTGTTCAAGATTCAAAAACAAATACGTCAATTAAATCAGATGACACTCTTGAAGTAGTAAAAGAATGGGATATGTATTACCGCGGAAATGGCTTTGACGGATGTTTTGTATTGTATGATTTGAATAATAATAAATACAAAGTCTTCAATCCCGGTAGAGCAGAAATGCAGTTCACTCCTGCTTCAACTTTCAAAATTCCAAACTCGCTCATTGCATTGCAGGAAAAAGCTATTGCTGATGAAAATGAAATTATAAAATGGGATGGAGTTGACAGAAAAAATCCAAATTGGAATCAGGACCAGACTCTTAAATCAGCTTTTAAATATTCAACCGTTTGGTTTTATCAGGAACTTGCACGAAGAGTCGGGACAAAAGAAAAATATGAAGAATGGCTTGAGAAAATTCGATATGGAAATATGAAGACCGGTTCTAAGGTCGATGACTTCTGGCTTCAGGGCGATATTGCGATTTCTCCTTATGAGCAAATTGATTTCCTCAAGAGATTTCAAAGTAACAATTTACCTTTTGACCAAAGCGTTATGGATAAAGTAAAAGGCATTATGTTGTTCGAAGAAGGGGATGGTTATAAAATATATGCAAAGACCGGCTGGTCAATCAGGGTGCAGCCGTCAGTCGGCTGGTTTGTGGGTTTTGTCGAAACAAACGATAATGTCTATTTCTTTGTTAATAATATGGTCGTTGATAATGAAGAAAATATAAAATACCGCATTGAGATAACTAAAGATATTCTTAAAGCGGAAGGAATAATAAAATAAATTATAAAGCAAAATTATGAATAAAGTAAAAGAACATTATGATAACCATCTCGGAAGATTTTATTCCTGGATGATTGGTGATTTCCAAACATTGGTTGATTTTCATAAAGAATTTTATTTAAGAAAGGGAATTGTTCCCCAAAGCACAAAACTCGCAATTGATTTGGGTGCGGCTAATGGTGTGCACACAATTGCTTTATCAGACTTGGGTTTTGACGTATTTGCAATAGATTCCAACGACACTTTGCTTAACGAATTACACGAAAAAGCAGGAAACAGAAACATCAAAATTATTTACGATGACATTAAGACAATTAAAAATTATGAAAGCTATAAACCTGAATTAATTGTCTGCGTTGGAGATACGATTTCTCATCTGGAAACCTTAAATGAAATAGAAAAATTAATTGAAGATTCATACGAGATCCTTATTGAGAATGGGAAACTTGTTCTCTCGTTCAGGGATTATACGGATGAACCTTCCGCAGAGCAAAGGTTTATCCCTGTAAAAAGCGATAAAGATAGAATTCTCACTTGTTATCTGGACTACCAGCCGGACAAAATAATTACTTCGGATATGATTTATGAAAACATAAATGGTGAATGGAAATTCAGCCTAAGTTCATATTCCAAATACCGCGTTAAGAAACAATTAATGATTGACATTCTCAAAAACACAGACTTTGAGGTGTTAAATGAGGAAACAATTAACGGGATGTGCTATATAGTTTGTAAGAAAGTTTAGAATAGCCATCATAAATCCAATTGAAAAAAACCTAAATTTTAGGTATTTTTAATGTTCAATTTTAAACCATAATTTTATAATGAATATACCAGCCGATTTAAAATATACCAAAGAGCACGAATGGATCAGAGTTGACAGCGAAGGAATTGTAGAAATTGGAGTTACCGATTATGCGCAGGGAGAGCTTGGAGACGTAATATATGTTGAAATCAATTACTCTTTAGGCGGTCAGGTTGCAAAAGGCGAGGTTATAGGAACAATCGAGGCGGTGAAAACAGTTGCTGAAATTTTCAGTCCCGTATCAGGATCGATTTATGATATAAACATCGGATTGAATGACAATCCGTCTGATGCAAATGTTGACCCTTATGGCAAGGGATGGCTCATAAAAATTAAGCCTGATAATACTGCTGAACTTGATGAGCTTCTTGATGAAGCTGCTTATAAGCAATTAATCGGAGAGTAATACATTATTATAAGTTAATAAAGTTTTAAGTTTTTTTCGAAACGTTCTTTTACGAAAATGGAAATCAAAATATCAAATCTTGGTGAAGGTGAACGCATTTATGAATTCGATACTAATGTAGAAGAGCTTGAAATTCCTGATTTAAACTTTGACGGTAATATAAAAGTCAAAGTTGTTTTGAACAAAGTCGGAACACAGCTTAACCTCGATGTAAATCTCAAAGGAACATTTGTATTTGAATGTGAAAGATGCCTTGAAGAAATGAGACAGCCGTTCGATGTAAGCTTCGAGCTGATTTACAGATATGATTACTCGGGGGAATTAATAAACTCCGATGAAATCAATGAGGATAACATAAAATACATAGACCCTCATACACACAAGATTGACATAACAAATGATGTGCGGGATTATTTGATATTAAACGTGCCTATGAAACGGACACACGATGAAAATGATGAAAATTGCAAGCAGATAGGAAAGCCGGATTCCACAGATCCAAATGAAAACAAAGAAATAAATCCTGTCTGGGAAAAATTAACAAAGAATAAAAATAATTAAAACAATATGCCAAATCCAAAACGCAGACACTCTAAAACGCGCGGAAGAAAAAGAAGAACTCATTACAAAGCCGCTACACCGGGCATGATGGCTTGTCCTAATTGCGGTGAGCTTAAGCTTACTCACAGAGTATGTTCTTCATGCGGTTTTTATGACGGTAAGAGTGTAACTATCCCCAAAAAATAATTCCGGTTTTGTTTATATATTATGAGCGGAAAGATTAGAATATCTGTTGACGCTATGGGCGGTGATTTTGCACCGGGAAATGAAATTGACGGCTCGATTTTAGCAGTTACCGAAACCCCCTCGCTTGAAATAATTCTCGTCGGAAAAGAAGACGTAATAAAAAACGAGCTTTCCAAAAGAAAGAACGTTCCTTCAGGCATCAGTGTAGTTAATGCTGATGAAGTTATTACGATGGAAGACTCTCCGACAGATACTTATAAGACGAAGCCAAACTCCTCACTTGCAGTTGCGTTAACTCTTCAGAAAAACAAAGAAGCGGAAGGAACCATCAGCGCAGGAAATACAGGTGCTGTGCTTACCAATTCGCTTTTAAAGCTTGGAAGACTTAAGGGAGTAGGAAGACCGACCATCGGTTCGATATTTCCGACATCGGGTGAAACAACCATGGTGTTCGATGTCGGCGCATCGGTTGATTGCAAGCCGAAACATCTTTATGAGTTTGCAGTAATGGGAAGTGTTTATATGGAAATTATATATAACATTCAAAATCCCAAAGTCGCACTGCTGAGTGTCGGTGAAGAAAAAAGCAAAGGCAAGGAAGTAACATTTGAAGCTTATGAGTTTCTTGAAAAATCAAAGCTGAATTTTGTCGGCAATGTTGAAGGAAGTGATATTTTAAAAGGCAAAGTTAATTTAATTATCTGCGACGGTTTTGAAGGCAATGTGATTTTAAAATTCGCAGAAGGTGTTTTAACATTTTTAAAAAGTTCTTTTAAAGATTTTGCGGAAAAAAGTTTTATCAATAAGCTCAAAATGGGAGCTATGCAGGGAACTCTCAGAACAATTTTATCTGAGTTTGATTATCAGAAATACGGAGGTGTTCCGCTGCTTGGTGTCAACGGAGTATCGATTATCGGGCATGGCAAATCCACACCTCTTGCCATTAAAAATATGATTTTTAAGGCAGAGGAAATGATTAGAAAAGATGTAAACAAGAAAATTGAGCAGGAATTAGCAGATTTTAGCTAAAAATGCCGTCTTTCTGTCTTTATTTTTTATTACTAAATAATTAAATTTTATAAATTTAGAAATTATGGCTAAACAGCAATCATTTATAGACAAAGCCGCTAAGGGCTCGAAAAAGCAGGATCTAATTGTAATGTGTCCTGATACTAAAAAAGAAACAAAAATTATTACAGTTCGTCTCATTGATTCAGTAAAAACTGAAAAAGGAACTTACAAATTTCTTGACAGAAATATGAGAGTTTACGAGTCGACTTACAAACCTTACAGAGGATAAGAGGAGAATAAAATGTCAAAAGTTTGCGCATTAACAGGAAAAAAACCGTTAACAGGAAACAACGTTTCTCACGCCAATAACAGAACCAAGAGAAGACAATTACCTAATCTTAAAAAGAAAAGGATTTGGATGGAGAGTGAGAAAAAATGGGTAACAGTCCGCCTTTCAGCAAGAGCAATAAAAACAGTTAACAAAAAAGGCACTCAAATACTTCAAAATATTTAATTAAGTCTGATGAAGAGTGCTTCATCTTCTTTGAATAAAAGAAGAGTCAGTATTATTATTCCTACTTTAAACGAGGAAAAATTAATACAAAAAACACTCTCGCAGTTTGATAAGAAGTTAAAAGATAGTTTGAATTTCGATTTTGAAGTTATCGTAAGTGACGGCGGAAGCTGGGATAACACACTCGAGAAAATTGATGAGATAAAGGGAACAGAATACGTTCCCGACAAGATTACAGTTCACAAAGAAAAATACAGGCAGAACATTTCCATGGGACGCAATAGAGGCGCCCAAGAATCAGAAGGAGATGTTCTGATTTTTTTTAATGCAGATACTTATGTGAACGATATGGGTTCTTTCATAAATACTGCTTTGAGAGTTCTCGAAGATGAAAAAATTGCAGCAATTGCATGCCCGATATATGTTTTTCCCGAAGAAGAGATTTTTATGGATAAACTCTTTCACGGAACATATAACAGATATGTTGAACTGCTTGATAAGTTTTTCATGGGAATGGGAAGAGGCGAATGCCATATTGTGAAAAAAAAATTATTCGATAAAATTGGCGGATATGATGAGAAGTTATTTGCAGGCGAAGATTATGATTTATATAAACGACTGAAAAAATATGGCAAAATTCATTTTGCAAAAGAAATGGTAGTTTATGAGTCGCCCAGAAGATACAGAAAATTTGGGTATGCAAGGGTATTCTGGGATTGGTATTTAAATTCTGTTGCAGTTACGTTTTTACATAAATCAAGCTCCGATGAATGGGAGCCTGTTAGGTAACGGAATAAATTGATAATAAATGAGTTTCTTTAAAGTTCTTTGTAATAACAACGGTTCAAAAGCAAGAACGGGAATAGTCAAAACCGACAGTTCTGAAATTGAGACTCCGGTTTTTATGCCTGTCGGTACTCTCGGCACAGTAAAAGCAGTTGATAAGCAGTATCTGAATGACTTCGATTGCAGAATTTTATTGGGAAATACGTATCATTTATATCTGCGTCCCGGTACCGAAGTTCTCGAAAGTTTCGGAGGGCTGCATAAGTTTATGAACTGGGATAAGAGCATTTTAACCGATAGTGGCGGATTTCAGGTTTTCAGCTTGTCAGCATTGAAGAAAATATCAAACGAAGGAGTTGAGTTTTCTTCGCATTTAGACGGTTCAAAGCATTTGTTCACTCCCGAGAAAGTGATTGATATTCAGCGTTCAATTGGTTCAGACATAATGATGCCGCTTGATGAATGCATGCCTCATCCGATTGAGTATAATGATGCTGTTAAGTCGCTTGACATAACTCATAAGTGGGAAAAAAGATGCTTCGAACATTTTAAAAATACTTCTCCGAAGTATGGCAGAAAACAGTTTTTGTTTTCCATAAACCAGGGAAGTGTTTATCTTGACTTGCGGAAGCAAAGTATTTACAAGCTCGATGAAATTGATTTTGACGGCAATGCAATCGGCGGTCTGGCAGTAGGAGAGCCGAAAGAATTGATGTATAACACAGTTGACTTCTGCACTGATTTTATGAACGTTGCAAAGCCGAGATATTTAATGGGAGTTGGGACTCCTGAGGACTTGCTTGAGTGTGTTGACAGGGGAGTTGATATGTTTGATTGTGTTCTCCCGACTAGAAATGCAAGACACGGACGGCTTTACACAACGAACGGAGAGATTAACATAAGAAACACGAGATTTAAGTTTGATAATAACAGCCCCGATGAAGAATGTAAGACTTATACTTCAGAAAATTACTCCTTAGGATATTTAAGACATCTTGTTATTTCAGGAGAAATTTTAGGAAGTATTTTGTTATCGATACATAATATTGGATTTTATCTTGAGCTTATGAAGAAAATAAGAACAGCTATTAAAGAGGATAGATTCTTTCAGTTCAAAAAAGAATTTTTAGAAAAGTATAACAAAAACAAATAAAATGGAATTAATATTATTGTTACAGGGTGCGCCGGGCGGAGGAATGGAATCATTACTCTCGTCTATATTGCCGTTTGTGTTAATCATTGCGATTTTTTATTTTTTGATTTTAAGACCTCAGCAAAAGAAACAGAAGGAAAGACAAAAGCTTCTTGAATCTGTTAAGAAAGGTGATAAAGTTGTAACTGCAGGCGGAATTTACGGAACCGTTGACGGCATCGAAGATAATTTATTGCTTGTCAAAATTGCAGAAGGCGTTAAAGTTAAGATGGATAGAAGCGCAATTTCTACCATAATTGGTGTTACAGACGTTACCCCGGCAAAAAAATAATTTTAGTTTTTTTGATATGAAAACGAAAAGGGAAAATATTAAATTGGATTCAATTGAATCGGCAATAAAAGATTATAAAGCCGGAAAGGTTGTAATCGTTGTCGATGATGAAGACCGTGAGAATGAAGGGGACATGATTTTTTCAGCAGAAAAATGCACTCCCGAGCTTGTGAACTTTGTCCGCAAAAATGCAGGCGGTTTAATGTGCGTTCCGATGGAAGAAGAGCGCTTGAAAGAACTTGATCTTGATATGATGACGAGTGTAAATACAGCTCTTCACGAAACAGCATTTACCGTGAGTGTGGATTATAAATTCGGGACGACAACTGGTATTTCTGCTGCTGACAGGGATAAAACAATTAAAGCTTTAATTGATCCGGATACAAAACCTTCTGATTTGGGAAGACCTGGACATATATTCCCATTGAAGTCAACTCCGGGCGGAGTATTAAGACGCGCAGGTCATACCGAAGCAGTTGTTGACCTTGCAAAGTTTGCAGGACATTATCCTGCGGGAGTTCTTTGTGAAGTAATGAAAGATAATGGTGAAATGGCTCGCTTGCCGGAACTTTTGAAGCTCGCAAAGAAGTTAAAGATAAAATTAATAAGCATTAAAGATTTAATCGAGTACCGCTTACAAAGAGAAAATCTTGTTCATAAGATAGTTGAAACACGATTGCCGACCAGATTCGGTGATTTCAAAATTCATATGTACAAGAGCGAAGTTGATTCAAAGGAACATATTGCTCTTGTAAAAGGTAAGATAAATCCTAATGAGTCTGTACTTACACGCGTTCATTCTGAATGCTTAACAGGAGATATATTTGGTTCGCTCAAATGCGATTGCAGAGACCAGCTTGCGCAGTCAATGCGAATGATTGAAAAAGAAGGAACGGGCGTTGTGCTTTACATGAGACAGGAAGGCAGAGGAATAGGCTTGCTTAACAAGCTGAAAGCTTATGAGCTTCAGGAAAAAGGAAAAGACACCGTTGAGGCAAACCTTGAACTTGGCTTTAAGGCAGACTTGAGAGATTATGGAATTGGTGCGCAGATACTTAGAGACTTGGGTGTAAGAAAAATAAAATTATTAACAAATAATCCTAAAAAAGTTGTCGGCTTAAAAGGATACGGACTTGAAATAATCGAACGTGTTCCGATTGAAATGCCGTCAAATCCTGAAAACGAAAACTATCTCGCAACAAAGAGAGATAAGTTAGGTCATTTAATATTGGTAAATAAGTAAAAATTATGGAACAAAATACAGGTGCAGTTTATCTCACAAGACAGAGATTAACAGAAATTGAAAACGAACTTATTGATTTAAAAACAAACCACCGCAAATCAATTGCTGAACGTATTGCTGAAGCACGCGCACAGGGTGACCTCAGTGAAAATGCTGAATATGATGCAGCAAAAGAAGCGCAGGGACATCTTGAGTTGAAAATTGCAAAGCTTGAAAATCTTCTATCAAGAGTTACGATTTTAAATCCGGAGGATATAACGGCCGATGAAGTGAGAATATTATCTTGTGTTACCATAAAAGATATGAGTATAAAGGAAGAAATTACCTATACATTAGTCTCACCCGAGGAAGCTGATTTCGAAATGGATAAAATATCCGTCACTTCTCCTGTTGGAAAATCTTTATTGAATAAAAAAGTCGGCGATGTTGTTATTGTGGAAGTTCCTGCCGGAACAGTTAAATATGAGGTTCTTGAAATTACAAAATCGATATAATGACAAAAACTAAGTTCTCTGAATTTAAGGTTGGTATATTTGTTCTGGTAGCAATTATTCTTGTTTTGTTCGTTGTGTTCTGGACGAAGGGATTTATTGAAGAAAAAGACATGCGCCACATGAAAGTTTACTTTCAAAATGTTTCAGGTCTGAATAACGGCGACCCTGTTACCGTTAAAGGCGTAAAAATGGGAAAGGTTAATTCCATCGAAGTACGCGGAGATTCAGTTGAAATAAATTTCAGTGTTGCGGAAGATATAAAAATAACAAACGACTATAGCATAGAAATAGCGGTTCTTGAGCTAATGGGAGGAAAAGCCGTTAACATTGACCCCGGCAAAGGAACTGTTGAAATTGATTATAATCAGCCGTTAAAAGGCGGAAGAAATGCCGATGTCGGAATGATGTTCAGGCAGGTTAATGATTTAATGGATGAAGTTCGTGCGCTTGTGGCTAAGTTTGGGGAAAACTCGGATAAAATTAACCAGGTACTTACTAATGTCAACAGTCTTGTTTCTGATGAAAATGTAGAAGGAAGTTTAAAAACGACTTTACGTAATTTTGAAAAAACCTCGGTAGATTTAAATGTTCTTGTTAACGAAAACCGTGTTTCATTAAGCAATCTTCAGGGAAAAGTCGGCAATACAATTGACAACGTTAATACATTAATCGATGAGAGCAGTCCTGAATTCAAACAAACCTTCCAGAATATTGAAACGCTTACAGCAAAAGTTGACAGCTTAATAAATAATTTGAACGTTATCGTTACAGATGTAAAAGATCAAAAGAGCGGAATGGGAAAATTTATTTATGATGAAAAGTTTTATGATAACATAAATAAAACTCTTCTCGAAATTGAAAAGCTGACAAGAAAAATCAGAACTGACGGAGTTAAGATAAACTTATTTTAATTATAAATCGAAGTTAACGTTAATTCTGTGTGTTGAGCCGATATTACCCATCGAGTTAAATCCATAATCAAGACGGTATCTGTTAACTTTTATTCCTAAACCTGCTGAAAAACCTGCAAGACCTATACCGCTTCCGGTTTTTAAATCCTGCCGCTGCTGATTGCTGTAACCTACCCTTAAATTAACATAATCATTTAAAACAAATTCACCCCCAACAGCGAAGTTTTTGAACCTGTCAAAAAAATTATCCTGTTCTTCTGTAAGATTTACGAATGCAACACTTACTGTTAAAGGAAGGTAATCAAGAGCTTTTGACGCTCCGACTGTAAGATTCAAAGGCAAATCTTCTTTTGTAGATGCATATTTACTGAGCTGCGTTCCGAGATTCATTATGCTGATTCCTGCGCTTAATTTATCCAGCGGTGAGTTATAAAGCATTCCTAAATCTGTTGCAATTGCGGTTGAGCTAAACTCATCTATGTTCGAATAAATAAATTTTAGATTTACTCCATAACTTAATTTCTCGGTAAAGTTTTTTGCAAAACCTAAAGAGAGTGCAAGGTCATTTGCTCCAAATGTTCCTACTTCATTTGATTGCTCATCGAACTTTTTAAAGTTTCCGTAATTAACATATCGCACGCCAACACCGACGTATCCGATGTCTTTGTATTGTTGTCCGTATGCGGCATTGCCGGAATTTATGTCGAGCAGATATTTGAAAAATCCTACTGATGCCTGAGAAGTTGTAATGGTGCTTAGTCCTGCAGGATTATAAAAAATCGAATTTACGTCATCTTGCGCTGAGACAAAGCTGTTTGCAAGGGCGGATGACCGTGCATCAACACCAAGATTCAGGAAATTATAGATTTTATCTGATTGGGAAAAAGCGGGTGAAAAAAAACTGCATAAAACAAGCGTTAAAAATATTCTTTGGAGTCGCATAGATAATTTTTAGTTTAAAATCGTAACCTAAGTATTTTGTTCCGTCTCCTTTTAAAGTTTATGTAAAATAGCCGATGAACAGCATTTCAAAAAGGAAAAAATAATCCCTATTTGATTTCAAATTCTTCATATTTTCCGGTCAACTCAAGCTCCAGGACAACCAAATCCGCCACCTTTGAGCTTCTCGGACCTATTTTCAAATCTTTCATAAAATCGTTTATTAAACCTTCATCTCCCTCAACTTCGATTTCGACGTTTCCGTTGTGCAGATTCCTGACATAACCTTTCAATCCGTAACTTACGGCTTTTTTCAAAGTAAAATATCTGAAGCCAACTCCCTGCACTAATCCTTTAACCGTTATTGCGTATCGCTTCATTTTTGGGTTTTATTAATTCCGTCAGAATAAATCCTGTTAGCATAATGCATGCACCGATAATCTGTATAAAACTTAACGATTCGCTTAGTAAAATAAAAGAAAAAATTACAGCGAAAACCTGTTCCATGCTGTATATCAATCCCGCTCTCACAGGGGTTGTATATTTCTGATATTTGTTGATTAAAAATATTCCCATAAATGTTGAGAATATTGAATTAATCAGTAACGATATTGTTGATGAAAACGTCGGTTGAAATAAAAACTTATCAGGCGACCATTCAAATATAAATGTTGAAATCAAACATAATACTGCCGCTCCGGTAAACTGTCCGAATACAAGAGAGTGAAAATCAGCTTTTTTCTCGTTTGTATATAAATCAATAAAAACTATATGCATTGCAAAAGCTGCTGCGCAGATAATCGTGAGCAAATCGCCTATGTTACCTCTTAGTTCGTGCACACCTGTTAAAAGCGCCATGCCGGCAGTTACAATAAGTATCGCAAGAATATTAATCTTTGTTGGTAACTTTCTTACAATAAAATATTGAGCAAACGGAAGCAGAACAATATATGCACCGGTAATAAATGCAGAAGTAGAAGCTGATGTATAAACAAGTCCGACAGTCTGAGTTATAAATCCAATATATAAAAATGAAGATAAGATTAATCCGTAATAGTAATCACGCTTTTGAATTGTTTTAAGTTTATTAAAACAAAAAACCACAAATAAAACTATTGTGATTAGAAATCTTATGACTACGGAAAATTGAGGTGAATAACCTTCGAAAACGAATTTTGATAAAGGAAATGACAGCCCCCAGCTTATCGTAACGAACAATAAAATAAATTCATATTTATAAGTCGGATTTTTGATGACTTAAAAACCTATCCTCGATTTATAAATTATCAAAAACGATATTATAAGCCAGAGTATTGAGTTAATGATGATTGGAGGGTCTTTTGTTACAATTTGAGTAGGGCTTTCTCCCAGATTCTTTTTGTGAATCAGGTACATGTAACGGAAAATGCCGTAAATAACAAATGGTGTCGTATATATCAGCTTATCTGTATTGAAAGTATTAATAGTTGTCCCTGCAACAGTATATAAGGCATATGCAATTATGGTTCCGGTAGCAGCAATGGTATTAAGCTGGTCTGTGAATGCAATTGAATAATGGTGAAGTACTTTTCTCTGTTTGCCGATGCGTTCAATATCATGTGTCTGTGAAAGCTCTGCTCTTCGTTTTGAGATTGCAAGAAAAAGTGAAATGAAAATAGTAGTTAAAAGCATCCAGCTTGAGACTGAAACATCAATTGCAACTGCGCCCCCGACTACACGGAGTATAAATCCGAATGAAATAAAAAACACATCAAGTAATACTATGTTTTTTATCTTAAATGTATAAATCAAATTAGTAATAAGATAAAGAAGTATTACGATTTTAAAGCGGTCATTTAAAAATAAACAGATACCAACAGTTATAATAAATAAAACAACAGCGAGTATTATTGCCTCTTTTTTAGTAACGTCGCCGGCTGCGAGCGGACGGAATCTTTTTCGTTTATGAACTTTATCCGCTTCAATGTCTGCAATGTCATTTATTATGTAAACAATACTCGAAATGAAACAAAATGCAGCGAATGCGAGAATATTTAATGATAGGAGATATTTATTTGTAAGCTGAAGTGCAAAAAGAATAGCTGCAAAACAAAAAAGGTTTTTAACCCATTGCTTCGGTCTGCATAACTGAATCAGTTTTATTAATTTCATTAAATAGTTTTAATCAATTAATATGTAATCTTGTACACTTTCATTTCATCTCCTCCGCAAATCGTATTTCGCTCAAGTTTTGCCGAAGTTATAAATGTCAATTTATCTTTATACTTATTGATAAAATCAGGATACCATTCATCATAAATAACCAAATGAGAAACGTTATTTTTTTTAAGCAGGTTAATTGTTGAATCTAACCGCGTATTAATATCATACTTCCTGAATCTTAAAATATCCGAATTCACAAGTCCTTCCATATCGATAATTTTATTTCCGTTAAAATATTTTATTGCTCCTATGTCATTTATCGCAATTGCTTCGTTTTCCGGAACATTTTCCTTAACCCACATTGCAAGTTTTACCTGCTGGTCGTTAATGTTTTGTGTGTTAAGACCGATATAAGCCATATATACAAAATAGTAAGGCAGACTGAAAAATAATATAATATAATAAATCGTTTTTGATTTTAAGAATGAAGTGAATTTATTCTGCTTAATCGAGACGGCTAAAAAATTTAATGTTATTATTCCTATTAAAGTAAAAAAAGGTATAAGAGGAATTAAATATCTTAGATGATGTCTGTGATTTGGGATTGCAATAGAATAGACCAGAGGCAGCAAATATACCCAGATGAAAATTAAATTTAAATCTCCCAGCTTTTCCCTGAATTTTTTAAAGTTAATGATGTAAACAATAAGTCCGGCAAGCCATAAGACTCCAAGCACTGCATTATCCCGGAAGAAATAAACCCCAACAATCCTCAAATAATTTAAATTCGGTAAATAACTTCTTCCTCCTCCATGCCCTTCGAATGTATTCGGTAAAATATTTCCTCTGATTAAATAAGAAAATAAAAGATATGGTGCAGAAATTATTAAAAACAAAAATATACCGATGAGGAGATTAGCAGAAATCTTCCTTTCTTTAAATAATATGTAACTCAGCATTATCAAAGACAGCAAATAGCCTTCAGGTCTTGTTGCTGAAGCAAGTCCCAGCAAAACAAAAATTAAAATTTTGTTGTCGGGTTTTGTCAAGAAATAATAAACCGCCGTCAGGCAAAACAAACAGAATAAATTTGTTTCCATTCCCGATAGCGCTGCCCAGTTTAATCTTCCTGAAAAGACAACCAACAGCGAGGAAACAAAAATCAGGAACTTTGCATTTTCAAATTGAAGTGTATTAAATGAAAATTGGAATAGCTTATATGAGTAGACAACAACAAATAAAAATGAAATAAACGAAAGAAAGATTGCATTAAAGATTAAATTGGGAATGATAAAGAATAACCCGCTTATAAGCACAACCCATAACGGGGAAGTCGTGCCTGCGGTTGGATCGCCGATATTATATTGAAAGAAATACCCCTGATGGAAAGTTTTTACGAACTGTAAATGAATCCAAGAGTCATCGAGCGGAAATCCAAGCTGACCGTTTGTAAAATAAAACTCAGATGCTAAATATAAAACCTGACTTGCGCAGGTTAATATTATAAGTACTATAATATTTTTATCTCTGAACATTTGTTTAATGTCGACTATAAACAAAAAAGGACGATTGCCTCGTCCTTTTATTTTACATTTTACGTTTTACATTTTACGTTTAAAAAACTGCTTGTTCCTCATAAACTCCAAACGGAACTTTCAGTTCGTTGCACATTTCTCCAAGCGTTACATATTTCCTCGCGCATTCAAGAGCTCTCGGCATCAAATTCGTTCCGTCTTCTGCAGCTTTGCGTAATTCTTTAAGCGCATTTTTAACATCATCCTGATTTCTTGAAGCTTTCATTTCTTTCAATCTCTTTACTTGTTTCTCTTCAACTTCTTTTGAAATCAATAAAATCGGAATATCAATTTTTTCTTCTTCTTCAACAAAATCATTTACACCAACAACTATTTTTTCTTTTCTGTCAAGTTCCTGCTGATACTTATAAGCTGAATCTGCAATCTCTCTCTGGAAGAAACCGTTCTCGATACAAGCCACAACTCCGCCTTGTGAATCAATCATCTCAAAATATCTCTCTGCTTCGGCTTCCATGTCATCGGTAAGCTTCTCAACATAATAGCTTCCGCCAAGCGGGTCGGCTACGTTGATAACTCCGTGTTCATAAGCCAAAATCTGCTGAGTTCTTAAAGCAATTTTAACAGCTTTGTCCGATGGCAATGCAAGAGTTTCATCCATTGAGTTCGTATGCAAGCTTTGTGTTCCGCCAAGAACCGCTGCAAGTGCTTCGATGGCTGTTCTAACAATATTATTTTCCGGCTGTTGTGCTGTCAATGAGCATCCTGCGGTCTGTGTGTGGAATCTCAATGTCCAGCTCTTAGGGTTTTTCGCGCCGTATTTGTTCTTCATTCTCTTTGCATAAATTCTTCTTGCAGCTCTATACTTTGCAATCTCTTCAAAGAAATCTAAATGAGCATTAAAGAAGTGAGAAATTCTCGGAGCAAACGAATCGACGTCCATTCCTCGTTTAATACAATCTTCAACATAAGCAAAACCATCTGCAAGAGTGAATGCAAGCTCCTGCGCAGCAGTCGAACCTGCTTCACGAATATGATATCCGCTTACGCTGACAGGATTGAACTGCGGAACTTCGTTTGTGCAGAACTCAATCATGTCGGTTATAATTCTCATCGACTCCTTCGGAGGATAAATAAATTCTTTTTGCGCAATGTATTCTTTTAAAATATCATTCTGTAATGTTCCACGAAGCTTATTGAAAGGCACTCCCTGTTTTTCTGCAACTGCTAAGTAATATGCAAAAACTACAAAAGCAGGGGAGTTGATTGTCATCGAAGTAGAGACTTTATCGAGCGGAATTCCACTGAACAAAAGCTCCATATCTTGAAGAGATGAAATAGATACACCGCAGATTCCGACTTCACCTTCTGAAAGTGGTGCATCTGCATCCCAGCCCATTAGGGTTGGCATATCGAATGCAGTCGAGAGACCTGTCTGCCCGTGCTCTAATAAATATTTGAAACGCTGATTTGTATCCTCTGGAGTTCCAAATCCCGCGAACTGTCGCATTGTCCATATTTTCCCGCGGTACATATTGTGGTGAATGCCTCTTGTGTAAGGATATTCGCCCGGATATCCGACTTCCTTATAATAATTAAGCTCTTTTATATCTTCAGGTGTATAGCATATATCAAGTTCTTTACCGCTTAGAGAAGTGAACTTCATTCCTGAAGTTTTCACTTTCTCCGCATCCATCATCCACTCTTTTTTGGAAGTGCTTTTCTTTGGTTCCGTGCTCATAAAGGTATAATTAAATTATTGTTTAATTTAAGCTTTTATAACTATTTAATAATATATTACAATAAACCCGCAAAAAAAATTCAATAAAAAGGATATAATACCCTTAATTGAAATACTTTAAACATTGATTTTGGAAACTTTGTTTGAGAATTTTAGTTAGCGAAAGGATAATAAAATATATCCTGCCGAAAATGAAAAAATTTCTTTATAATTTATTTATTTTAATTGTTTGTTTATTCTCTTTCTATTCTTGCTCCGAAAGTCCAAACAATCCCAATAATGTGTTAGGCTTTGATTCGGCAAGGTATAATTGGAAGACTTACGAGATTAAAAATAGTGGGTTCTCAACAATAAATAAAATTTTCGCAGTAGATACAAACGTTATGTATCTTGTAAATATTGGAGAGGGTAATATTTTAAAAGTAAATTATGATGGATTTCAAGAAATAATAACTATAACCAACTTTATCCCTGTCACTATTTCAGGTAACAGTAATTCTGATATTTATTTTTCGGGTAATAAAGTGATAAATGGTAATTTTTATGTGTCTATATATAAATGGAATGGTTTTACTTATGAAGAATTAAATATCTCTGATTTTAAAAATTACCCTGGTGAGTTTACACAAAATTCAGTAATTGAAAATAACTACTTATGGGTTATTACTACAACAAAAATTTTAAAAATTAATTTGATAAATAAAAATTTAGAATCTTTTGATAGAAATGATCCAAATACATCTGCACTTAAATTTTATCTATATAATGGGCTTCCATATTACTTTTCTGAAGATTTTATTGTATTCACAGACGTTAAATATCGCCTATATAAATTTTTAGATAAAAATTGGAATAAAGAATTATTTTATACCTACACTTCATCCAATGAAAAATTAATTATACTAAATGGTCTATTAGTGGGTGCTCTACAAAATCAAATTTATAGATATGAAAACGGTTCTTTTGTTGAACTTTTTAAATCTAATAATTTTAATTTTTATCATACACCTGATGCAACTTCGTTAGATAATTTTACAACTTTTGGAACCTCATCTGAAAATAACTGTCTTTTGTATAACTGGAATAATATAAAATGGAGCAAAGAACTTCATCATCTTCACTTAGATATATCTTATGTAAAATATATAAACCCACAATTACTTTATGCTGTAGACCAATCTTTATTTGGACTTCAAACCTATATACATAGAGGTATTAAAAAGTAATAAACTTTTTAAGATTATAATTTTCTTAATTCAAAAGCCATCTTCGCAGTGGCTTTTTTTGTTTTTACCCCGAAATTGACTCTTGACATTTAAAATAAAATAATAAATATTGTCTTAGATTCAACCTAATACAATTTTGGAGATAAAGCCAAACGACATAATTCTTAAACTGAGGTTGTTAGGATTCACCGAATATGAATCTCGTGTATTTCTTGCCGTTCTCAAGGGTAATCTTTTAAGTGCTTCGGAAATTGCTGACGATGCCGGAATCAGAAGAACAGATGTTTACAATATTTTAAAGTCATTTGTTGATAAAGGTTATGTAAACGAAATCGAAACCAATTCCGTCACGAAGTATGAAATGATTGACCCTGACATAATTCTCGACAAAATAGAAAAAAACATTCTCTTATCCCGCCAGAAAGAGCTTGATAATCTAAAGGATACATTTAAATCCTTAAAACCCCTGCATAAGACTAAGGAATCCGAGAAAAGCAAGATTGTAAACGTGGAGCTAATCCGCGGTTACAATCAGCATCGGGAGGCAAAATTTATTGAGTTGCTAAAAAATGCCAAGAAGGAGATTTTATTTATGGTCAGGCTGGAGCATTATGTTTCCGATGAAATAGATGAAACAGCCAGAAAGTTTTTCAAAAACGGAGGAGTGATTAAATCCGTTTATGAAACAAGCTTAAACTTCAGAGTTAAGAAAGGAAATTCGTGGGGAAACGGAACTCTTGAAGATTTAATCAGCACCGTAGAAAAATTTGAGGGCTACGGTGAGCAGATTCGCCTGAGTGAGGAACAGGTGCCTAATGTTACTGTTTTCGATGATGAAATAGTTTTCATGAACATCAACGACAAAACAGTGCCGAAACATAACGAAGCCGACATTATAATCCGCAGTAAAGATTTTGCAAATAACATGAAGTTCGTATTCGAAAAATATTGGAATACTTCATCAACAATAAAAGATTTTAAGAAGAAGTCTCTTAAAAAAACATTAGAAAAAAGTTTATCGGTAAATTAAAACCCGCCATTTGTTAAACTATAAACAAATTGGAGAATGAAACCGAATAGAATATTATCGAGCGCAGTTTTACTTCTTATCTTTTCAAATTTTGCCTTTTCGCAATCCGGCTGGCAGTGGTTAAATCCCAAACCCGAGTCTAACGTTTATTGTAATCTAAATTTTTTCGATGGCATGAAAGGTGTCGCCGGAAGTTCCGGCGGAACTGTCCTTTTAACTACTGATGGAGGTTTAACCTGGAAAAAAAGCTTAGTGAAAATTGAGTCTGCAATTAAAGATGTTTCTTTTATAGACTCAAATTTGATAGTCGCAGTTACCTACAGTTCAAACAATATAGGTTCAATATTGCTTTCAGACAATCTCGGGCAAAACTGGAAAACATTTAGCAATAATTTAAAAAGCCAGAATTATTTAGGAATGAAGTTTATAAATAGCTGGACAGGATTTATTTTATCTTCTTCAGGTTCAATTTTAAAAACAAACGATAGATGCCAGTCATGGAATACTTACCCTGAGCGGTATGATTTCAATTACAACAGCGAGATAATTTTTGCAGATAATGCGACCGGCTTTATTAATACTCAATCAGGAGTCCTCAAGACAACTAATAGCGGTAACACATGGTCTAAGCTTAAAAATGCTCCGGGAGGATTAACAAGCATATATTATAACGGTGATAATTTATATGCGGTTAGCAATAATAATTGTTATGTATCCTCAAACTTCGGACATAACTGGGCAAGCAAAGAGCTCAGCTTTACTTCAAACATTTCATCGAAAATAAGAGCTTATGGTGATATGCTGTTTTTATTTTTCAATAATGTAATTTATAAGTCAATTGACAACGGTACAAGTTGGACTTCTGTCCTTGTGGAAAATGAGTATGAAGCAAGTTTTGTTGATGGTGAATTTATAAATGATAAGCTTATACTTGCAGGAAACAGTTTATATTCATTCATACCTCAATCGGGGGCATTCCAGCCATTGCTACCCGGAATCAGAAACAATATTAAAGCAGGCAAATCGGTGAATGTCAACACAAGCTTTGCGGTTGGCAATAAAGGTTTGTTGATGAAAACTATTGACGGCGGAACGACCTGGAACAAAATAAATCTGAACACTAAGGCAAATCTGTCTTCAATTGTTATCAAAGGAAATCATATTCATATCGCAGGTGATTCAGGAGTATATATTTACAGCAACGATCTCGGCAGCACATGGACAAAGTCCCGGTTGATATTCCAGTCGAGGAATAATAACATCCATAGTATTAATTTTCTAAATGAATTATCTGGTATAATTTGCGCAGAAGGAGGACAACTAAAAACCACTACCGACGGCGGACGCATATGGTTTGATAAAAGCGCGTCACAAGTGAATGGAATATTCAAATATATTAATAATAATCTTATTGCGGGTGTTTCGGATTTATTTTATAAATCCAGCAATAACGGTAATAATTGGGTTAGCTTTCCCATGGATAACGGACGAAATTTTTATGATATAAACTTTCTGAATGAAAATATCGGATTCATTGCATCGGATTCCGGAACTATATATAAAACAACAAATGGAGGTTTAAGCTGGAATAAAAAAATTGTAGATAATAACAACACTCCGAATATTAAGCTCAATAAAATAGTATTTGTAAATGCACAGACAGGGTATTGTGCGGGTAATAATGGAAGATTTTATTATACAAAAACAGGTGGTGAAAGCTGGGTTCAGCAGATGTTTTATTCTGCCAGTAATATCTCCGATATCGAGATTTTAAATTGGAGAGCTTGCATGATTTATGGCGATAATGGCTTAGTGATGAAAAATGAAAATGTAACAGATGCTGAAAGCATATCAATATCGGGAAAAGTTTTTTATAAAGATAACGGTAAACCTGTTACATCCGGACATGTTAAAGCACTCAATTTTGATTATAATTCAGGAATAACAACTTTATTCGATTCAAGTAATATCAGCAGTGACGGCTCATATTTTTTGGCAAATGTGCGGGCTGACAGTTCGTATATCGTAGCGTATCCGAATTCGGAATTGGTACATGATTTTATTCCGACTTACTATCCGTCATCTATAATGTGGATGCAAGCCGTTCTTTTATATCCGACAACAAATCTGGAGAACATAAACATAGATGCGCACCGTATTGTAGCAACTGAAGGTTCGGCGTCTATAACTGGAAATGTTTTTTATACATTTTTGTCTAACCCCGTTCCGGATGTTACGATTGCTGCAAAACTGAATAATAGTTTTTCCAAAATGGATTATTCAACTGTTCAGGGAACTTATACATTAAATCAGCTTTCATCAGGAAATTATAAAATATATTTTGACAAGCTCGGATATAAAAACGACAGCATTTATGTCTCTTTAACGCAGCACCAAAATGTTACGGTCAATATTAATTTGAATAATGCCATAACAAGTCTGACAGGAACTTTAGTGCCGACAGAGTATATGCTTTATCAGAATTATCCAAATCCCTTCAACCCGGTAACAAAAATTGAATTTGACCTTCCTGAACTTAGCTTTGTGAAACTTGCAGTATATGATATTCTCGGAAGAGAAGTTTCAGTATTAATAAATAAAGAGTTAACCCGCGGTAAGTACGCTTACTCATGGAATGCAATTAATACCCCGTCAGGTATATATTTTTGCAGAATGCAAACCGAAGGATACTCATCAGTAAAGAAAATGTTGCTGTTAAAATAAAAACCCCGCTATAGGATGAGAAAAATTTTTCTTTTTATATTAATTTTTTTCAGCAGCAGTCTGGGGGCACAGCCCTTGTCGCCTCAATATACCGTGACAAGTGGTTTTACAGATTTGAACCCTCGTTTCGGAAATAAAAGATTTTTTAATAATTTTCCATTAAGATATGAGTTGATTGTTTTTGAGAGACATATTCCGTCAGGTTCAAACATTTGTATGCTAAGAGCAGGAAGTGACACCATTAGCACACAAGTAACTTATGTAACAAACGATTCATACATGAACACGAACCCTGCAATTGCATACACAAGGGTTTCTTCTTTTGGGGACACAATAGCAAGAGCATTAATTGTTTGGGAATCATTTCGAAATGGAAAATCCTGGATATATGCAAAAGCTTTTAACTCTGCAGGGTGGAGTGAAGTCTTTGCTATCGATACTTCGGAAGGTAATAAGTATAAACCAGATGTTTATAATTATGGTGCTGATTTATTTGCGGTTGTATATGAAAATAACGGCGATATACAGTATAAGCATATAAATGTTCAGAATTTACAAACAACATATTCATTTAATCTTACACAAGCTGACACAGCTTATTGTTCTGCCCCGAGAATTGGTGGAAAAGCTGAGGGCAGCGGTTCAAAAATTCTTATCTCGTATAACCGCAGAAAGGCAAACAATCAGAATGATGTTTATTGTCATAGAATGCTCGCTTATTCTGTGTGGTTAGGTCCCGATACTGTTTCTGCAACTTATGATAATAAAACTTCAATTATTTTCGGAAATCATTGGGGAAATCTTGTAGCAGTATATGAAAGAATTGAAAATGGCAAATCACATATAAGAGGAACAATTATTAATATGTACAATAATTCTGCTTCGCAGAAAGAAACAGAGATTGTACCTCAATCTCCATATGCTACTCAAAATTTCGATAATTATTTTTATCCTATCATTACCGATAATATGGGTGAGGCAGCAATTTATAATCTTGGCTCCTATTCATATAAAACAAATGATAGCCTCAAACTAAAATTATTAAGAGGCAATTTTAATTCTGCATCTGATTCCGTTACTTTGGGCGATTCATCAAAGAATACAACTTTAACCATTAATAATGGAATTTATAATTCACCTTATTCTATGGCAATGTGGGTTGTTTATTCAAAGGATAGTCTGACATTTTCTAATATATGCGCTAAAAGAACCGTTATCTATACAAACAGAATCGAGCAACTCGGTTTAATCAATCCGAATAGATATAATTTATATCAAAACTTCCCGAACCCATTCAATCCATCAACTAATATTGAGTTTGACGTTCCCAAAACGGGATTTGTTAATATAACGGTTTTTGATTTACTCGGAAGGGAAATAGCAGTTCTGGTAAATCAGGAAATGAGAAACGGAAGGTTCAACGTTACATGGAATGCAAATCATACCCCGTCAGGTATATATTTTTGCAGAATGACTGCAGGTGATTATTTAAAAACAATGAGAATGCTGCTTATCAAATAATGTAAATAATTTGAGCAACGAAATTTCCATATTTCATTTCACAAAGCTAAGGGATTCTGATTTCGGATTATTTCTTGATAGAATCCCTTTGTCTGAAAGATTGACTGTTTGCGTGGATATAGAAGACAGTATTACGGATTTTTTTAACCCTCAAAATTCCTTCAATATAAAGAAAGAGTACAGGCGTTTGCTGTATTCTTTCTTTTCTTCTTTTAATTCAAAATTAAAGTTCGGTATTAGAGTAAACTCTATATTAAGTCCGGAATTTAATGAAGATTTGGAATTATTGACAAGTCTCAGAAATAAATTTAATTCGGTATTCGTTCCTAAATGTAAGAGCCATGATGAGGTATCCGCAACTATTTTTGAATTTGAAAAAAATAAAATAGGCGTGAATAATTTTATTCCGATAATCGAATGTTCGGAGGGATTGCAAAATCTTAATGACATAGTATCGAAAAAAAATCCCAAAGTTAAAATGATTGCGTTCGGACATTGTGATTATAATCTTAATCAAAATATTTTTCCTTTTAAACATCAGGAGGACGAACAATACTGGAAATGGGTTAATAATTTTTATGATACTTTGAAAAACACTGAATTAGGATTTATTAATTCCCCATACCTTAAACTTGAACATAACTATGGATTCATAAGAAATTTGAAAAGATTTACCGGATATAATTTTTCCCAGAAAGGACAAATCACGCTAACCACCGCACAGATTAATTTGTGTCTTAATTTAAACAATCATAAATCGGAAGATATATCCTTTACAAAATCTAAAAAACTTAACAGAGGTGTATTTGCTAAATCATTATTGAATAATTTCAAAAAAGATTTTAATATCCGGAAAGGTTTTTCTATCAAAAATAATTTTGGCGAGTTAATTTCCCCTCAGGAATACATTGCGGCAAAAAAATTTATGAATGTAAATTATTAGCTATGAATATATCTATTGCGGGTGGATGTTTTTTATTTCAGCAAAATGTTGATGAATTATATCATTCAATGTTAAAAACACGGCTTCAAAGTGAGCTTCAACAGGAAGTAAATATAGATTTGATAAGATATGAGAGACTTTCAAGCTGTTTTAACAAAATAATTATCTCAGCACTTGAAGCAAATCCTGATATTCTGATTTTTCATCTGCGAGCCGAACCCTTTATCCACTTGTGCAAATTATATTATAAGTTTGAATCGGAAAATAAGATAGAGAAAAGAATTAATCTTTTTATTGCAGGAATGTCTGATGCCGATGAAACGGAATTGAAAGTTGTTCATAAAATATCAAACAAACCCCGCCAGGTTAATAATTCATTGCTTAATTTGAGCAACCTCAATTATATTGTTGGGGTTGCTTTAGGCAATGCATATTTTTCGATGAAACGATATTTGAATCTTATAAAAAAAATTAATGAGTATTGTTTTCAGAAAAATATACGGCTTATAGTTGCCGGCGCTGTTCCGCGTCCTAATAATTTTTTTGAAGATATGCTTGCAAAAAAATTTAATGCATTTGTCATGAAAAAACTGCAGAAAGAAAATATTACCTTTGTTGATTTTATGTCACTCTTTAACGAAGATACTTTAAGTTATTATTGCGGTGATTTAACTCATGTAAATGAAAAAGGACATAAAATATTTGCAGATGTTTTAACTAATTATATTAAAAATACACATCGAATAAAAAGAATTTCCCTTCCAATTGCCATTTAACCACTCTTTTAATTTTCGTATCTTTAGTTCTACATCAATTTTGACTGAATTTATTTTGATTAATATTAATGAAAAAAGAAACTAAAGCTAAATCTACAAAGAAAAAAGTTTCGTTCGAAGATTATAAAAAGGAAGTTCTTGCCGATTTCAAGCTTGCAAATGAAAGCCGTCAGGCATCTTTGCTCGGAAGAAAAGAAGTGCTTACAGGTAAAGCAAAGTTCGGAATTTTCGGCGACGGAAAGGAAGTGCCTCAGATTGCAATGGCAAAGGCATTCAAGAACGGAGATTTCCGTTCCGGATATTACCGTGACCAGACATTTATGTTCGCAATCGGGCAGTCAAGCGTTAAAGATTTTTTTGCGCAGCTTTATGCAACTCCCGATGTTGAGCTTGAGCCGTCATCTGCAGGGCGTTCGATGAACGGGCATTTTTCAACACGCTTGCTTGATGAAAACGGTAACTGGAAGAATTTAATGCAGATGAAAAACTCATCGGCTGATATTTCACCTACCGGAAGCCAGATGCAGAGATTAGTCGGATTGGCATACGCTTCTAAATTATATAGAAACAATCCAGAGCTTCATCAATATAAACAATTTTCAAATAAAGGAAACGAAGTTGCATTCGGAACAATCGGAAATGCAAGCTGTGCCGAAGGAATGTTCTTCGAAGCAATAAACGCAGCGGGAGTTTTGATGATTCCGATGGCGATTTCTGTTTGGGATGACGGTTACGGAATTTCAGTTCCAAACTCATATCAGATTACGAAGCAAAATATTTCAGAAATTCTCAAGGGCTTTGAATATGATGATGTATCAAAGCAGGGATATTATATTTTTAAATGCAAAGGTTGGGATTATGAAGGTCTTGTAAAAATGTACACTGAAGGAATCGAGCTTGTTCGCAAAAATCACATACCTGCCTTGTTCCACATATATGAAGTGACACAACCACAGGGACATTCAACTTCCGGTTCACATGAGCGTTATAAAGATAAAGTGCGTCTCGATTGGGAAAATGAATATTGCTGTATTCGACAGATGCGGTTATGGATTCTTGCAAATGCAATTGCAACCGAAGAAGAGCTTGCTAAAATCGAAGATGATGCGAAAAAGTATGTTAAGAAAATGCAGGAGGAAGCATGGAAAGAATATATTACTCCTATTAATGATGAGAAAAAACAAGTATGTGCTTTGTTCGAGAGGATTGCTTCATCAAGTTCCGAATCTGAAAAGATTTTATCAATAAAAACTTCTTTGGAAAAAAGTCTCGATTTTAACAGAAAGCCGATTGTTCAGGCGATATATGATGTTCTGAGAATCACGAGAAATCAAGATACCGAATCACGAAATGAATTGATTGAATGGAATAAAAAATATGCTGAAGCAAATTTTGAAAAATATAGCTCATACTTATACAGCGAATCTTCTGAGAATGCTTTAAAAGTTAATGAGGTAAAGCCGGTATATAAAGATGATTCTCCTGTTTTAAACGGTTATGAAATTTTGAATAAATTTTTTGACGGAATGTTTGCAAAGTATCCGAATGTTTTTGCAATTGGCGAAGACATAGGAAACATCGGCGACGTTAATCAGGGTATGATGGGTATGCAAAAGAAATATGGTGATTTGCGGATTACAGATACGGGAATTCGTGAAGCTACAATCATAGGTCAGGGTATCGGAGCTGCTGAACGCGGTTTAAGACCGATTGCTGAAATTCAGTATCTTGATTATTTATTTTATGCTCTTCAAATATTAAGTGATGATGTTGCGTGTCTTCAATATAGAACCAAAGGAGGACAAAAAGCTCCGTTAATCGTGCGGACCCGCGGGCATCGTCTCGAAGGTATCTGGCACTCCGGCTCGCCAATGGGAACAGTGATTAACTGTCTGCGCGGAATGTATGTATGCGTTCCGAGAAACATGACGCAAGCAGCAGGATTTTATAATACACTTTTACAATCCGATGAACCCGGACTTATTGTAGAGAGATTAAACGCTTACCGTTTGAAAGAAAGGTTACCTGAAAACATTTCCGAGATGACAATTCCGCTCGGAATGCCTGAAGTTCTTGAGCAGGGAACGGATATTACTCTCGTTACTTACGGTGCATGTGTGGACATTGCTAAAGCTGCAATCGAAAAGCTAAAAGAAGTTGATATATCAGTCGAGCTAATCGACGTTCAGACCTTAATTCCGTTTGATAGATTCGGGGTTATCATAGAATCATTAAAGAAAACCAACAGAGTTTTATTCTTTGATGAAGACGTTCCCGGAGGTTCATCTGCTTTTATGATGCAGCAGATAATCGACGAGCAGGGAGGTTATCAATATCTGGATTCACCTCCGAAATGTCTTGCAGCTCAGGCGCATCGTCCGGCTTATGGAACAGACGGAGATTATTTCTCTAAGCCAAGCTCTGAAGATGTGTTCAAGGCAGTTTATGAAATCATGAACGAAACAGCCCCTCATTCATACCCTAAGTTTTATTAAAATAAAATTTTATGATAGCTGACTTAACATCCTTATTCGAAAAGCACTTAGAACAATTAGTTGAAGAAATAAATGCATACAAAAATGAGGAAAATTTATGGTTGGTAAAAGGCGATATCAAAAACTCTCCCGGTAATCTAACATTGCACATCTGCGGTAATCTCAACCATTATATCGGCGCTACTTTAATGCATACAGATTATGAAAGAAAGCGTGATAATGAATTTTCTGATAAGGGAGTTAGCAGGGAAGAGCTGATAAAGAAAATCAATGATACGAAATCTATGCTGAATGATTTTTTTACTAAGACTGATGTTGAGATTCTGTTTACGGTTTATCCCAAGGATTATTTTGGTGAGCATAAAGACATTGGTTATGTTACAAGCATACTAATTGCGCACCTTGCATATCACATCGGACAAATAAATTATCATCGAAGACTGCTCGATGCGTGACCGGGGATTCCCGCCTTCGCGGGAATGACTTCAGTTGTTCAAAAACTCACACAACAACCTATGAAAATGATGCACGCCTTTTTCGCGTTTTGGTGAGTATCTTCCTCTTGAATAAAAACTCGAATTCATTCCTTTCTGAACTGCCTCGACTATAGATTCATCCTCTCTTTCAACTCTATCCAATCCTGAACCGGCACCTTTCTCCAATTTCGACGGATCTGATACATAAGTAAGGAACGAAACCTTAGTCAAATCCACTGCCAGAGGCCGGATTATGTTAATAGAAAGTCCCCAAGGATAAAAATTAAACATCATATTAGGGAATACCCAGAAATAATAAGCGGAAACATTTTTATCTTTGTCTTCACTTGAATCCGGAAGCTTAAAATTCTCTCCGCTTGCTTTGCCGATGCCAAGCTGAAGATTGCTTAATGGATAAAGCTCGCTATAATATTCCCCGTAATTCAAAACATCATTCAAAGAGCTATGAACAAACGGAATATGAAATCCTTCTAAATAATTTTCCACATACAATGCCCAATTAGCACGAACAATATAATCTTTTGAGCGTGAAGGTTCGAAAATTAACCTGTCAAAATCAAACCAATGAACTTTCATTTGCATGTCATTAATAAAGCTTTTCATAGGCGCGCTTGGATTAAGCGAAACAAAAATAAAATTCTGCCAGATATCGAAGGGAATTTGATTGAGGTTATCCTTTTCGCTTGGAAAATTTTTGCATTCATCGAATTCAGGCATGAATCTGAATTTGCCGTCTAAGTCAAACCTGCGTCCATGATAACGGCATTTCAATGCTTTTAAATTCGATGGAGCTTCTATCAATAAATTACCTCTATGCGTGCAGACATTTGAAATGCAATGAAGCTTGTCGTCATAATCTCGAGTAAGCAAAATCGGTTCATTGAGGTATTCTTCAAGCAAACTCACAGGATGACATTGACCCGGGATTTTTATCATCTCGGTATCACCAACAAACTGCCAGGTTCGTGCAAAGATTTTTTCTTTTGACAAATCAAAAATCTCTTTGCTTCTGTAAAACTCAGCAGGCAAAGTCTCGGCAAGTGTTATGTCCGCATCAATTTTTAAATCAAGCATAGTTGTGAATTAAAAGGTTAAACACGAAATCACAAAAACACAAAATAAGTTTAAAAGATTTGTGGTTTAGTGCTTTTGTGTTAAAAGCAAATATTTACTTTTTGTAATAACTTTAAATTATGTGCGACTAAAACGTCTGTCTAATTCGTCCGTGGTGATTCTGATGACCGTGGGTCTTCCGTGGGGGCATACGTATGGCATTTTGCATGCAAAAAGATTATCTACAAGGGTTGTCATTTCGGGAACCGTGAGTCTATCTCCCGTTTTTATCGCGCTTCTGCAAGAAAATGATTTCGCAAGATTATCACGTTTCTCGAGATTTAATTTTAGTTCGTAGTCTTTATATTGGTCAAGCAATTCCTGAAAAATCTTTCTTTCGTCGCCAAGTCGAACGTCAGAAGGCAAACCGATTAATTCAATGACATCATTTTTAAGTGAATTAAAATTAAATCCAAGATTTTGTAACTCGTATTTCAATTCTTGCGCAATTTGATAATCAATTTTTGTCAGTTCAACTTTAATGGGAATCAGCAATTGCTGTGAAAACGACGACTGCGATTCCAGCCAAAGCAACGCTTTTTCATATAAGACTCTTTCATGTGCCGCGTGTTGGTCGATTATCATTAATCCCGTTTCAGTCTGGCACATAACATACTTTAACTGATACTGCCAGATATTAAATGCTTCTTCTTCAGGTTTTCTTTGATGAATTTTTGTGTTTTCATCAAGCGGCTGTTCGGTAAAAGTATCCGGTTTTTCTTCAAACTTCTTTGTTGCGTCAAAAATGGAATGAATATTTACACCTGATTTTTTATTTGAAAAATTTTCAGCAGGCTGCGACGATGTTTTTGCAAAAGTAAATCGCGATTCAGTAAAATCATTTGCAGGTTTAAAACCTGAATTTTGTTTCGATAAAACCTCATTCGAATTTTGTAAATTCAATGTATCATCGAACTTAACTTCAAAAACCAAATCCGCTTTTCGCAAAGCTTCTTTCACTGAGTTTCTTATGAAGCCAAATACCGCTCCTTCATTATCAAATTTTACTTCGAGCTTCGATGGATGGACATTTACATCAACCTTGGATGGAATTATATCAATAAACAAAAAGAAAGAAGGATAATCTCCTTTTTCAATCAAGTCATCGTATCCAGAATAAACTGCAAAATTCAAATTTTTGCTGTTTATAATTCTGTTATTGAGATAAAAATACTGGTCCTGCTTTGCTTTTTTTGTGAAGTTTGGTTTTGAAATAAACCCGTTTACTTTGATTATGGAATGATTATTCTCAACGGGAATTAACTCGTTTGTAAGATTCTTCGTGAAAATATTTTCGAGTCTTTCAATTAAAATCGATGGTTTTAAGTCAAATAAAACGTCGTCGTTATTTATAAACTGAAACGCCACCTGCGGTTTTGAAATCGCGAGCTTAATGAATGACTCATAAATATGTTTAAACTCAGTCTGGTTGGACTTTAAAAAATTTCTTCTGCCGGGTGTATTAAAAAATAAATTCTTAATCGAAATCGATGTTCCGTTTTCACATGAAACTTTTGTAGTTTCAACAATTTCATTACCATCGATTTTTATAATTGTTCCAAGTTCCTGCTCTGCAGTTTTTGTTTTTAGCTCAACCTGTGAAACAGAGCAAATCGATGCAAGCGCTTCGCCCCTGAAGCCGAACGATAAAAGATTTTCCAAATCTTCATAAGCAGAAATCTTTGAAGTAGAATGCCTTTGGAAAGCCATCAACGCATCTTCTTCACTCATTCCCGAGCCGTTGTCGATAATCTGAATTAAAGATTTACCCGCTTCTTTTATAACCAGAGTGATTTCAGTTGCGCCTGCATCAAGAGAGTTTTCAATAAGTTCTTTTACAACTGACTCAGGTCTGTTCACAACCTCTCCGGCAGCAATTTTATTTGATAAAGACTGGGATAATATTTTTATTTTGTTTTCCAAATATTTCTATCAAGCTTCTTGTTTTTCGAATAATGCATTCACGTAATTATCATGGTCAAATAACTGTAAATCGTCAATCTGTTCACCGACACCGATAAACCGAACTGGAATTTTCAAATCGTGATTTATTTTTATTACTATGCCGCCTTTTGCAGTGCCATCGAGTTTTGTAAGAATAATTCCTGTCAAACCGCCGAGTGCCTGTGAAAATTCTTTTGCCTGGTTCAAACCATTTTGTCCTGTCGTTGCATCGATAACCAAAAACGTCTCGTGCGGAGCATCGGGAATTAATTTTTGCATGACACGCTTAACTTTTTTCAACTCTTCCATTAAATGTGATTTGTTATGCAATCGTCCTGCAGTATCAATAATCGCAACATCAGTATTTTTATCGATTGCTTCTTTAACCGTATCAAATGCAACCGATGCAGGATCTTTTGTCTGCGGTTTCTGAACAATCTCAACTCCTGCGCGCTTAGCCCAAACATCAAGCTGGTCATTTGCTGCCGCACGGAATGTATCTGCAGAACCAATCACAACCGATTTTCCTGCATTCTTAAAATTATAAGCAAGCTTTCCTATTGAAGTTGTTTTGCCGACTCCGTTCACTCCTACAATCATTATTACATAAGGTTTTTTATCTGTATTAAAATCAAATGTTTTAAAGTCCGAAAGATTTTCTGCAAAAACATCTTTGATGGCATTATTAATCAATGCATTAAGCTCTTCATCAGAATCGTATCTTTCTTTCTTTGCGCGTTCTTTAATGTTTTCAATTAATTTTTCTGTTGTATCATACCCGATATCCGAAGAAATAAAAATCGCTTCAAGTTCCTGCAGAAACTCGTCATCAATAGTCCGTTTTGCATTAACTAAACGGTTAACTTTTCCGAATAAATCGTCCTTCGTTTTAGTTAGTGAATCTTTTAATTTTTTAAACTTATCAAAAAAAGCCATTATATATTTTCTGTGTTAATAATATAAATAAAAAAAGCCCGTGAAACATCTGACGGGCTTCTAAAAAATAAAATCTCTATTAAAACATCGTCAGAATTTTTCTTGCAATAACCATTTTCTGAACTTCCGAAGTCCCTTCTCCGATTGTCATAAGCTTAACATCACGGTAAAGTTTTTCAACCGGGAACTCTTTGATAAACCCATATCCGCCGTGAATCTGGATTGCTTCGTTAGTTGCTTTCGTAGCAATCTCACTTGCAAAATACTTTGCCATTGATGCGGCGAGTGAAATATCTTGTCCCTGCTCTCTAAGCCAGGCTGCCCGGTAAGTAAGCAATCTTGCTGCATCGATTTCAGTAGCCATGTCTGAAAGCTTGAATTGTATTCCCTGAAAATCCGAAAGCGGCTTGCCAAACTGTTTTCTTTCTTTTGCATATTTAATTGATGCATCAAAAGCACCTTGCGCAATACCGACTGATAAAGCTGCAATTGCAATTCTTCCGCCGTCAAGAATCTGCAATGCTTGTTTGTAACCTTGACCTTCTTCACCGATTAAATTTTCTGCAGGAACTTCCACGTTTTCAAAAATCAACTCCGCTGTATCAGATGAACGCATTCCAAGCTTGTTTTCTTTTTTCCCGACATTAAAACCTTTCCATCCTTTTTCTAAAATAAAAGCTGAAATACCATTGTTGCCTTTTGATTTATCGGTTACCGCAGTAACAACTGCAGTTTCGCCGACGCTTCCGTGAGTAATAAATAATTTGCTGCCGTTGATTACATAATGTCCGTCTTTCTTAGCCGCTGTTGTTGCCATTCCGCCTGCATCGCTGCCCGAAACGTTTTCAGTCAAACCCCATGCACCAAGTTTTTTACCAGAAGTTAAATCAGGTAAATATTTTTTCTTTAACTCATCATTTGCGAAACTGTAAATATGGTTTGTACATAAGCCGTTATGAGCGGCAATTGTTAATCCCATTGACGGGTCAATTCTTGAAATCTCTTCTATTATGATGCAATACTCGAGCGGTGAAAAATTTGCTCCGCCATATTCCTCGGGAAAAATAATTCCAAGAAATCCCATCTCACCGAGTTTATTTGCAATGTCCATGGGAAATTCCTGCGATTCATCATATTGCATTATTACGGGAGCAATCTCATTTTCCGCAAAATCACGCGCAAGCTTCTTTACTTCAAGCTCTCTTTCTGAAAGTTTAAAATCCATTATGCTGTTATGTTAACGATTATAGTAAGGATTATAAATTAATTAATTAAGACGTGATTAAAAACTCAAATTTTTGAGAAATATTTCCGTGTCATTCTGAGCTATGCGAAGAATCTCTTTTTTTAAAAAATAATGGGATCCTTCACTGCGTTCAGGATGACACGATGACGTTATTTCAGGCTTCTGCTGCCCGGTTTCGTTACAGGAATTTCTTTCAACCAGTCAGGTATTTCATCTTCTTTGTATTTTATCACATCTATTTTTGTAAGCGAAAACTGTTCAACACCGAAGTTTACTTTACCATTGCTTCTGTCAATAATGTAACCCACTCCTGTTAGTTTGCCTCCTGCTTCTTTAACGCAGTCGATTACTTCAAATACGCTTCCTCCGGTTGTTACAACATCTTCGCAGACAAGCACATTATCACCTTTGTTTATTTCAAATCCGCGGCGAAGCTTCATTTTTCCATTTTCTCGTTCGGCAAAAATACTTCTGCAATTTAGCTGTCTTCCGACTTCAGTTCCGAGAACAATTCCTCCAACCGCGGGTGTAACGACAACGTTAATTTTTTTGTCTTTGAAATTCTGAGCGATGTGAGATGCAAATAAAGAATTGTATTCAGGGTACTGAAGAACTTTCGCGCATTGAAAATAATGTGGACTGTGGTGTCCGGAAGTAAGAATGAAATGACCCTCAAGAAACGCTCCCGTTTGCCTGAAGATTTTTAATACTTCTTCCTCTTGCATTTTATTTAGTTTAGTTTGATTTTTTTAACGTCTCGAATATTTTTTCCTAAAAATCTTTCGGAAATTTCTTTGAATTTATTGGGGAAGTCAGTAACATAAAATTTATGATAGCCGATTTTTTTGCTTGGGTTCTGTATATTGGTTTTCTCAAGAATTTTTTTCACTTCTTTTGCCGCTTCGTTTCCTGAGTCAATCAATTTTATGTTTTTACCGAGAACTTTTGAAATTGTATTTTTAAGCACCGGATAATGCGTGCATCCGAGAATCACAGTATCGATTTTTGATTTTTTAAAATCCGCAAGATATTCGTTTGCTACCATCTCTGCAATTTTGTTATCGGTCCAGCCGTCTTCAGCTAGCTGCACAAACAAACTGCATGCCTGTGATTTTATATCCGCTTTTTTATTATACCGCTGAATAAATTTATCATATGCTTTGCTTTTGACCGTTCCTAAAGTTCCGATGACTCCTATTTTGTTATTGCGCGTGTTTTCGGATGCTGCTTTTGAGCCCGGCTCTATTACACCGATAACCGGAATCTTTGTTATCTTGCTAATAAAAGGCAGCGCAACGGAAGAAGCCGTATTGCAGGCAACAACTATCATCTTAACTTTTTTCTTAAGCAGAAATTTTACACACTCTATGGAGTAAAGTATTATTGTCTCGCGTGATTTTGTTCCATACGGAAGACGTGCTGTGTCGCCAAGATATATGATATTTTCAGACGGGAGTTGTTCAAAAACAGCTTTTGCAACGGTCAAACCGCCGATTCCTGAGTCGAATATTCCAATGGGATTTTTAGGAGAGATATTGTCTATCAAAACACTCTAAAATAAGCATTTGCATGCTTATTTTAAAGTGATATTTTACTAAAATGAGGGTTTAAAATTATGCTGTTTTTCTTCTTTCGACTAAAAGTTCGTTTGCCTTTTCCTTAAACCAGCTGCCATATAGCAAAGTCGGAGTCGCTTTTATATCCTCAATGAACCTGTTGATATAAATAAAGTTTCTGTAGCCGTTAAGTTTGTTCAGCCTGTCTAAGAAAGAATTGAATGTAAGGTAGAATTTCTTCCTGTCTTTTGAAAGAAGTGTATTGCGCTTGAAATATTTTTTGTGAGCCGGTAATAAATAATCAAGATTCTGAAAGTTTCCAAGTTCATAGTTGATTATGAGAGCCATATTCTTTTCATCGTTTCTTAAGTTAGCATCGTTTGTCTGCAGCTGATTAAAATAAGTCAATGCTTTTGCATAGTCTTTTTGTGCAAAATGCAATCTTCCGTAAGAATAATTAACAGCGTCTTCTTTTTGTTTTGGATTAAGCTTGTCCGAGTAAATCTTGATAAACTTCTGCGCCCATTTTATTTTTCCGGAATTTATTGCAATGATTAAAATATTTCTGAATATGTTCAATGATAAATAAGGTGAAGCACCTGTTGCATAGTACTTTTTCTTAAGAGTAAGCTCATATAAATATATCAGTTCATCATCAAACTGCTCTTTCATTTTAGGATTATCAGGATGGTTCCTCATTACGTCGCAATATGCGATTAAAGATTTGACTAAATATTGTCGTTCATAAATGATAAATTTATCGATGTTCTTATTAAGTAAGGATTTCAGCTCAAAATAATGTCCTTTTTCGTTCGGATATGCAAAAGCTTTGAATAAGTGCAAATATATAGTGTAAATGAAAGAATAATCATAATTTTTGATGATGAAGTATTTCTTAATTTCTTCCTCACCATATAGATTGAAAATTCTTTCTATTGTAGCTTTAATATCATCAGCATTTGTGCTTGTTGAATATAAAGATTGGTAGTTTTTTATGTTAATAAATAACTTTATATTTCTTATAAGAAAATAAATAAATAAATAATTTGCTGAATTGGAGAGGTTTTCAATTTCAGAGCGAACTTTACCTGTTTTTATAAGCTTTTTATTTATATATGAGAATACGGAATTATCGGCTTCAAAATTCGAACGATATAAGAAGTAAAGGTCTTCGAACATCCCATTTTGGTTAAACATATTCTCCATTTCGAACGTATTTGCAGCTTGGAGCTCTGATAATGCTCTTCCGGTTAACTCTTCCCTGTAAATTTCATTAACTCTGAAGGCATTTTTCTCGTAATTTACATATTTAAGGAATTCCTTAAGAACTTTATCGCAATCGGAAAATAACCTTCTCATCGTAGAATCATTATATTCTAAATGAGGAAAGACCCGTTTGTGAATTTCTTCGGAGGTTATGTTGTTATAATCAGGGTGGATTTTAACAAGCTCTCTGAAAAGTTTGATTAAACGTTCGCTTTTGTTGAAATATGGCGAATCGACGAATAAAAGCAGGTTTTTTACCTCGTCTTTGTTTAAAGTTCTGAGGATGTCAATAAATTGATTTTTCATAGTTTTGCTACAAGGAGCATTTTAATTAAAAACCTTTATGAAATTCAGCATAATTATTTAAAAAAGCAATAGAAAAATGCAGCTTTCAGAAACTTTTTTTGTTGGAAAACGAGGAGCATTTCAGGTTTTTTTTCCTTTGCTTTGATATTTCAGTATCTTTAACTTTGTATAAGTTTATTAAATGAAACAAAATTTTAAAAATAAAATCATTAAAAAAGCGGGGGCTATCAAAATGAAAAATTTAATATTAGGTTTAATCTTAACTGTAGTTTCAATCAGCGGTTTAACCGGATTCGTGAATACTGCTACTGCAGCAGAAACAACTACTTCAGTTGTTAATACTGTTTCTCAATACAGATATGAATACAAAAGACTTAACAGCCAATGGGTGTTAAGAATGACTTACAGAGAATCTGATAACAGATTAGTTGACATCGATATAATCCACGAGGATAACTAATTAACACACAATTTAAAATTAAATGAAAAGCATCACAAAAATGAAAAAAGTAATATTAGGAATAGTTTTAACAATTATCTCAGTAACCGGTTTCGGATTAAACACCGGCTATGCAGACCAATATATTTATGAATACAGAGATATAGGAAATGATATGGTATTGAAGACCACTTATGATTCAGAAGATGATATGAGAATAGTTGAAGTTGAAATTATCCATGAGGATAATTAAATCTTAAAAGTTTAAAGCCATGAAAAAAATAATATTAGGTTTAATCTTAACAATAATTTCAGTAACAGGCATTGGCTTAAATAACAGCTATGCTGAGGATTGTTACTATACATATCATCCGATTGGAAATGATAGAGTTTTGGTGAAAACATACAGATGTTCCGATGATAGATTAATCGCTGTTGACATAATCCACGAAGACAATTAATTCGTATATAAAACTAAAAAGTTTATAAATTAAGAAAGGGCAAAAATGAAAACTCTATTATTCTCATTACTCTTGACAATCATCTCATTAGTCGGCATTAAAAGTTCTTTTGCTACTCAATATATTTATGAGTACAGAGACCTCGGCAATGATACAACCATGATTCTTACTTATGAAGAACAAGATATGACATTGGTTGATGTTGAGATTGTTGAAAATCCGTAATTCAAATTAGTTAATTGAATAAGCTTTTCACAGTTATTTAATGTAACCGTGATAACCCCCAACCCCTCTTTTTTAGAGCAAAAAGAGGGGATATTTTTATTTTGAAAGGCAACATATTCAAAACGAAACAAAAATAAATAAAATATACTTCACCCTGCACTCTATAATATGATGTATAATGGAGACAGGGATTTTGTGTCTAATGCCGTTTTTTAAAGAATTATTGAATTGAGAGATTTAAAAAAATATATCGGTTATACATATTGCGGTCTGACAAATGATATTCAGTCCGAAAAACAATTGCATAATAATCCGTCTGATTTTACTGTATTTAAATTTAACTCTCAAAAAATCGCCAAATCCTGGATAAGAACAATGCTGAAGATGAATTACAGCATAGGTGAACAAAATCATATTGACTGGCAATATGGTTATCTCTACACTGTTTCAGAACGCACGAGCGAACTGAACCGCCGCACACAATTAGCAGATTAATCTTATTCACACCTCCATTTTATTACTTTATTTCCTCCACTCTTTCATAACAAAGATTTGTTTTTAAATTTTATTTAGGACTTCAAAACCCTAAATTGCATCATGATTGAAATTAAAAATCTCAAAAAAAGCTTCGGTAAAAATAAAGTTCTGGATGGAGTGAACCTTAAGATTACTGATGGGGAAACCCTGGTAATTATCGGAAGAAGCGGATGCGGAAAATCTGTTCTGTTAAAGCATATAATAGGGTTGTTAAAACCTGATGAAGGTGAAGTCCTCATAGAAGGAAAAAATATCGTTACGATGGGCGAAAAAGAATTATATGCCGTAAGAAAAAAATTCGGTTTTCTTTTTCAGGGAGCTGCTCTTTTTGACTCAATGTCAGTTGGTGAAAACGTAGGGTTATTTCTTAAAGAAAATACAAGCATGTCTCCTGATGAAATAGAAAAAGTAATCGAGGAAAAGCTTGATATTGTGGGCTTAAAAAAAATAGAACATATGATGCCTGCTGATTTATCAGGCGGTATGAAAAAAAGAGTTTCCTTGGCTCGCTCGCTTGCTTCTGACCCGGAATATATTCTTTATGATGAACCGACTACTGGACTCGATCCGGTCATGAGCGACCAGATTGACGACCTTATTAAAGACCTTGCTGAAAAACTTAAAGTAACTTCTATTGTAGTAACACATGATATCTTCAGCGTATATGACGTTGCGGATAGGGTAGCAATGATGCATGAAGGAAAGATTTATTTTGAGGGAACTCCGCAGGAACTTACGGATTCGAAAGATGAACTAATTAGAAATTTCCTCCATAGAACAAAGAAAACTCTTTAATCAGAACTTCGAAATTACATATGACATATTCACTATGTCGCTAACTTCACAACCTCTTGATAAGTCCATAACAGGTTTTGCAAGCCCCTGAACAATAGGTCCTGTTGCGATGGCTCCTCCGATTCTTTCTGTAATTTTATATGCGATATTACCTGCATTCAAATCAGGAAATATAAATACATTTGCGTCACCTTTAATTGATCCCTTTGGATTTTTTCTCTTCGCAACATTTGGAACAAACGCCGCATCGAACTGGAGCTCTGCATCTGCAATCAATTTCGGTTCACGCTTTTTAGTCAGTTCATAAGCTTGAAGGATTTTATCAAGACTTGCATCTTTTGCACTTCCTTTTGTTGAGAAAGAAAGAAATGCAATTTTTGGAGTTATCGATGTTAATTTCTTATAATTCTTTGCGGTTTGAATTGCAATATCTGACAACTGCTCAACCGTCGGATTTGGAATCACCCCGCTGTCAGCATAAGCAAGAATTTTATCTTTATGCGGACTAGTCTTCGGAAAATGAAAAAGAAAAAATGATGAAACTGTTTTGTTGTTTTCAGCAAGCCCGACAACCGAAATCGATGCCCTCAAAACATCAGTGGTAGAATAAATGCTTCCTGCAATCACTCCATCAGCATAGCCGTTTCTCAAAAGCATGCATGAAAAAATCAGCGGGTCGCTCAAATCTCGTTTGCATTGTTCAATAGTAATCTCAGGTCTTTTTGCTTTCTTTAAGGCAAAATAATCATCTAAAAACTGTTCATTAAAATTAATGTCTATTATATCTAATAACTCAGAATCATTGAAATGCTTTGATAAATCTTTCCCGGTATTTATTAAAATGACCTTTGCAGATTTCTCTTTTAATATAACTCTCGTAGCCCAGATAATTCTTTCATCATACGATTCGGGAAAGATTATCGTCTTAATTTTTCTACCGGATTTAAGATGAAGTATGTTTTTAAGAGTCATAAAAATTGAAGTCATTCCCGCGAAAGCGCGGGGGGAACCCTTTGGGTCATCCCAAGCGTTGACCCTGAATAAAGTTCAGGGTGACAAAATTTGAACTATTTCAAAATTCTATCAATTATCCCGCCACCAATAACATCATCGTCGTCATAAAAAACTGCCGATTGCCCGGGTGTAATTGACTTCTTCGGTTCGGAAAACGTTACTTTTATATGTGTATCATCAATTTGCTCTATAATAGCAGATGCACCGTCGTCTTTATAACGGATTTTTACACGAACTTCCATCGGTTTATCTAATTTATCGATTTTCATCAGGTTAATTTCTCGAACAATAAATGAAGAATTATATAAATTTTCTTCATCATCTATTACAACGATATTATGCTCAGGGTCGATTTTAGAAACATATACCGGCTTGCCAAGCGCAACATTAAGACCGCGTCTTTGACCAATTGTATAATTTGGAAATCCTTTGTGTGTTCCAATTTTTTTATCTTTATAAACTAAATCACCCTCTTTAAATTTTTCTGCAAAATCAGGAATGCGGATTTGCAGAAGCTCACGGTAGTTATCATTTGGTACAAAACATATTTCCTGTGAGTCGGGAGTATTCGCCGGCTTCAATCCAAGTTCCCCGGCAATTTTCCTTATTTCAGGTTTTGTGTATCCGCCGAGAGGGAAGAGTGTCTTGCTCAATGCTTCCTGTGAAACTCTCCACAATGCATAAGACTGGTCTTTTTGTTTATCGACTGCAACACTCACAAAATGTCTTTTTGTGTTTTCGTCGTAATCCAGTTTTGCATAATGTCCCGTTGCAATATATGAAGCGCCGAGTGATTCTGCTTTTCTCAAAAGCGCACCCCACTTGATTTCTTTGTTGCAAAGGACACAAGGGTTTGGAGTATTACCTTTCATATATTCATCGACAAAATTACTTATAACTATATCATTAAAAGTATCAGTAAAATCCAGAGTATAATGCGGAAAGCCAAGCTCAGTTGCAACGTTTCGCGCACTATAAATAGTTTCAAGCGAACAGCATCCTGAATCTTTTTCGGGAATGTCATCATATCCCCAGGTCTTCATAGTAATCCCGATAAGGTTATAACCCTGCTCCTTCAATAAATAAGCCGCAACGGAAGAATCAACCCCACCGCTCATCGCCACTACTACAGTAATCCCCTTTTGAGAAGGGTGTCCCGCAGGGACGGGGTGTGTAATATTTTTATTCTTTTCTGTCATTTACTGATTATACAAAAATACTCATAATTAAGTTTTATTTTGAGGCAGAAAAATGCGTTAATTCACAAATAAGGAAATTTGTCTTTTGAAGATAAGAATTAATGTATTATTTTTATAAAAAGCACTAATTGATGAGATTTTTAATCATATTATTATTTTGTTCATTATTACCCAAAGCAATATTTCCCCAATCTAACTGGAATGAAATTTTAAATTTAGAAACTACAGTTAATATTACTGGCATTCATTTTTTAAATAATGATACAGGCTGGGTATGCGCAGATGCAAATTCTCACATAAAAGTTTTAAAAACGTATGATAACGGTAAAAATTGGGACACAAGTTTAATACAATCTAGCTATACACCGGAAGATATTTACTTTATTAATATTAATACGGGATTTATTGCCTGTAATAGCGGTAAAATTTATAAAACAACTAATGGAGGAGATGATTGGTTTTTATCAAGCTGTATTGAATGCGGGACTGAAGATGATTTTCTTCAAGTTATTTTCATAAATGAAAACACAGGTTTTGCACCCGGAGGTTCTCTTTATAAAACAGTAGATGCTGGTAATAATTGGTATAAAATTCCTGAGGTGCCTAATGCTTTATTTGGATTTTTCCATCCGCTATATAATGATTGGTTATTCAGTTATAATAGTTATAAATCAACAGACAATGGAAGCAATTGGATTAATTCAGTAACAATTCCTCCACTAACGCAGGGTTGGTTTATAAATAATACATCAGGATGGGCTATTGGTGGCCATTCAAGCACACAACATATTTATAAAACCATAAATGGTGGAGAAAGCTGGACACTAATTAAAAGTCCTCAAATTCAATACGCAAAACTTCAGTCGATTTCATCTGATACAGTTTGGGTTGCATCTGAAAATAAAATTTTAAGAACATATAACTCTGGAGTTAACTGGACATTATTTGAATTTCCATACTTTGGATATTATCATTCAGATTTTCAATTTGTAAGTGGAAAAACCGGATGGGTTGCATCAAAAAATAAATTGTTTTATACAGATAACGGAGGTAGTGTCAGTATTAATTTGATTTCAAACGAAATTCCTTCTCAATACCATCTCTCTCAAAACTATCCAAATCCATTTAACCCTATTACTAAAATTCAATATCAAATTCCTAAATCCGGATTTGTGAGTATCAAAGTTTATGATATTAACGGTAAAGAAATAGTCACACTCGTTAATGAAAATCATCAGGCAGGGACTTTTGAAGCAATATTCGACGGCAGCAATTCTGCAAGCGGAATTTATTTTTACAGGATTCAGGCAGGGGATTTTGTCGAAACTAAGAAAATGATGCTAACAAAATAGCTTAAATTCCATTTATTCAATAAATTAGGATGAAAATTAACATTGTTTTTACTTCTTGAATACCTTAATTTTAAGCTAATTTTTTAAATAAAGCTACAGGGAGCTAAAAAATGATCAAAAAACTATTAGTAATTTTCTCTCTTGCGTTTGCTTTTTCGTTCGGCAGTGTGCTCGCAGATTTCTCAGAGGCGTTTGCTAAGAATGAGAATAAAACCGAGCAGACTAACAGAAGAAAGAAAAAGAAAAGCAGCAAGAAAAAAACCAAAAAATCTTCAGGAAAAAAGAAATCTACAGGAAAGAAAAAATATTCCTCAAAGAAGAAAACCGGAAAAAAATACACGGGTAAAAAGAAATATTCCGGAAAGAAGAAATACACTTCCAAAAAGAAAAAAGGAAAAAGATACGCTTCTAAGAAAAGAAAAAGTTCAAGAAAATACACTTCAAGAAGCTATACACCGAGATATTCAAACACAACTTCAGGACCAAACACATACACTCCTCCAAAAACTTACGGGTCAGATGACAATAGTAATGTAGGAAGAGAATATCAGAGAAGTTCTGATGAAAGCGGTTTCAAAAAAGAACCAAAGAAAGACGATTAATTAATTTGGTGTGATGATTTTACAGAAAAGGTTATCCTGAGAAATCGGGATAACCTTTTTTTATTTAAATTTAATCTGTCAAACCGATTAAGTATATTTGTTAAATAAATATTAAGATAATAGAAATAAGTGAAGATAAGTTTAAACTGGCTTAAAGATTACATACCGGATTTAAAGCTTGATAACCTCGATAAATTCGTTGATGACCTTGTCGAATTGGGTTTTGACATAGAATCAATTGAGAATGAAGGCGATATTTTCAAGAATTTCGTCGTTGGGGAAGTTATTGAAAAAGCTAAGCATCCTGATGCAGATAAATTGAGCTTATGCAAGGTAAATGTGGGCGGGAGCGAACTTTTGAACATCGTTTGCGGCGCTCCGAACGTTGAAGCCGGACAAAAGGTCTGTGTTGCTATGATTGGCGCAATTGTGCCGAACGGACAGTTTGAAATCAAAAAATCCAAAATCCGCGGAGCAGTTTCTGAAGGAATGATTTGCTCTGCAAAAGAGCTTAACTTAACCGACGACCATTCGGGAATAATGGTGCTTGATGCTAACGCAAAACCCGGGACTCCATTTTCAGATTTTTTAGATAAGAACGATTATATATTCGATATCTGGGTTCCCCCAAATCGCGGTGACCTTTCTTCTCATATCGGCATGGCTCGCGAAATTGCCGCATTGTATAATTTAAAGCTTAATATTCCTAAAACTGATAAAAATTATAAAGACGGTGTTGGTCAGACTCAAGACTTTATAAAAATCTCAATTGAGGACAAAGAAAATTGCAAAAGATTTACAGGCAGGTTAATCAAAGATATTAAAGTCGGTGAATCTCCCGACTGGCTCAAGAAAAAACTTATTGCAGTCGGACTTCGTCCTATAAATAATATTGTTGATATCACGAACTATGTAATGTTTGAAACAGGTCAGCCGCTTCATGCATTCGATTACGATAAAATTCGCGGTAAAGAAATAATCGTTAAACGCGCAAACAAAGGCGATAAATTCACGACTCTTGACTCAAAACAGCGTGAGTTAAATGAAAACTCGCTTATGATTTGCGATAAAAACGGTTATGTAGGCATTGCAGGAATAATGGGCGGGGAAAACTCTGAAATCACAAGTGACACAAAGAATTTCTTTCTTGAAGTAGCTTATTTCAATCCAATCAGCATCCGCAAGAATGCAAAACGCTTGGGAATGCTGACAGATGCTTCGACAAGATTCGAGAAAGGTGTTGACATAAACGGAGTTGAACAAGCTTCACTACGGGCAACACACTTAATAAAAGAACTTGCAAACGGGAAAGTATCGGATGACTTATATGATGTTTACCCTGAAAAATTTGCTTCTATTGAAATCGGCATAAGAGCGCAAATGGCATCAAAAGTTATTGGAGTTGATATAACCGAAGATGAAATTAAAAGCTTGCTTGAGAAAATCGAAATTAAGTTCATCAAGAAAGACGGTGACAACTTAATTTTTGCTATTCCTGAATTCCGAAGATATGATATTGAAAGAGAATATGACCTTATAGAAGAAGTTATGCGATTAAAAGGTTACAATACCGTTCGGGCAGAAGAACGGGTGACAATGAGTTTTTCTTCAGATGATAAATACACCGAAGAGTATTTAAAGACGTTGGACATTAAAGATTACCTCACAGGTCGTGGATTTAATGAGATAATTACACAGACAATCCAGAACAGCGAGTTGATAAAAATTTTTGGTATCAACCCTGTGCTTTTGGAAAATCCGCAATCAGCAGAGCTTAATGCACTTAGAGTAAATCTTGATATAGGATTGCTTAGAGTTGTTAAGAATAACATAAATCATTCAGGTAAAGAGATTTCACTTAAGCTTTATGAAGCCGGGAAGATATTCAGAAATGGAAATAAGTACATTGAGAATAATGAGTTAACAATGGCATTTTATGGACTTTATGACTTTAAAACACATAAGTTGCAGAAAAGACGGTATGATATATTCGATGTTAAAGGTGAAATCGAAATGTTCTTGCAAAGAATGAATATTGAAAATGTTAAATTATTTTATTATAATGACTTAGCTTATAGTTCTAATTTCATTGAAGTTAGGATTTCTGACAGGACGATAGGAAAAATTTACAAAGCTAACGCTGATTTACTGAATAAATTTGAGATTGAAGGTGATGTATTCATAGGTTCTTTGAATTTAGATTTGATAATTCCACCAAGCTTTAGGAAGAATTATTACCGGGAAATATCAAAATTCCCTGTTGTTAAGCGTGACCTGGCAATTGTGGTTGACAAAAAGACGAAGTATGAAGAACTGGTGAAGATTTTGAATAGCAAAAATGCTGAAAATCTGAAATCGGTTGAGTTATTTGACATATATGAAGATGATAAGCTTGGTAAAGATAAAAAAAGTCTGGCATTTTCATTGGAGTTTTTATCTAAAGACAAAACTTTAAGCGATGAAGAAGTTAATGCCCAGATAAAAAAGCTGGTTAAAAAACTTGAGAGTGAAACAGGAGCTGTTTTAAGAAACTAAAATATGAAAAATAACTTGTTCGATTCCAATCGTGATAATCTCAGCTACTTAAAGGAAGTTGAGTTAAGCGCATTGGATAATCTTTATAATAAAGTTAAGCTTTTGATTGGACGGCTTAACGAAAGCAAGCAGGAAAATTTCAATCTTGCAGATGCGAACAAGGAGTTGAACATAAAAATCAACGATTTGAAATTACAGCTGACGAAACTGAATTCATCGTTGGTATTAAAGGATAAAGAATTATCCGAATTAAAGAGTTTGTTATTGAAAACCAATACAAGTACGGGTTATTCACAAGACAAAGACGTAATTAAGTCAAGAATTAAAGAATTAATATCAAGAATTGATGTACATCTTGATAGTTATGGTAATAATCGTGAGTACGATGAGTAGTAGTTTGACCGTTTAAAAATCAAATTTAAACAACTTAATGCAAAATCAGGGAATCAAGGTCAGAATATTTAACAGCGAGTACAATCTCCAGGGGGAAAATGCCGCTGAGGTCGAAAGATTGGCAAATTATGTTGATAACATGATGCAGAAAATAAATTACGAATCACCCAATCAGTCAGTTGAAACAATTGCGGTGGTTTCTGCATTAAATGCAGCAGAGACTATGTTTAAGGAAAAGGATAATGCGAAAAAGATTGAACATGAACAGCTTTCACATATCGACAAATGTTCTGATAAAATTGATGAGATTTCCAGATTAATAGATGAGAATTTGTAATCGTTCTTTACATAAATAGCTCAGAGTCTAACCGCACGGACTCCCTACGGTCAAACATTATAAAAAACCAATTACTATAGTTATTGGGAGGCAAGCTTTCGCAGATGTCAATTACAGGCCTCGTCTCACTTCTTGAGAATGAGTCCCGGTGTATCACCGGGTAACGAACAGTGGAAGTAAACGACATTTTGGCACCACCCACCGTATTTCAAAAGAGGTTTTCTTATAACCTTTGAAGAGGGATGTTCCGTTGCGGTTTTTTTATTTGCATTTTTGAAATTTTTTAGGGAGTCATTCCCGTGAAAACGGGGGGTTACCCTTTGGGTCATCCCAAGATTTAAAATTAATAACTAAATAAATATTATATATATAAGCTCAATATAATCATCCGAATATGATTATGAGCTGAAGGAAGAATAAAATGGGAGCATTACAGGAAATCGAACTATTCATATTTATACCCGTCATTGTTGTGTTGTGTTTAGCGATGTTTTTCTTAGGATGGTATATACAATCCAAAATTAATAAATCGAAAATCTCAGATGCCGAATCAGTTGCCGGCAAACTTTTATCAGAAGCCGAAAAGAAATTAAAAGAAGCGGAAGCAAAATCCAAAGAAGTCATTCATGCAGCCGAAAAAAGAGCAAAAGACTATATATCGGATGCGGAAAAAGCTTCGCAGAATTTAAAGAAAGAAAAGCTTCTTGAAGTAAAGGACGAATTTTATAAAAGAAAACAGAAGTTCGATGAAGACGTTAAAGAACGTGAAAAAGATGTAGTTGAATCCGAGAAAAGATTAAAAGAAGCAAAAGAAATTTTATCGAAAGAAAAAGATGAATTTGTTAAGAAAGAAAAACAAATTCAAACATTAGAGAACCAGCTTAATAATAAAATTACAGAGCTTGAAAAAAAACAGGCTGAGATAGAAACACAAATAACCGAGGTCAGCAATCTTGTCAATGAACAAAAAGTTAAGCTTCAGAGAATTTCAGGATATACGGAAGAAGAAGCAAAAAAAGAATTGTTCAATAACTTAGTTGAGCAAGTTAAAATGGAATGCCAGCAAAAGCTTCAAGATATCCGTGATGAAATGAAGCAGGAAGGCAATCGCATTGCAAAGAATATAATCATTCAGGGCATTCAGCGTTCAGCAGCAGACCATTCGGTCGAAACAACTGTTTCTGTATTACAAATAAATTCAGATGAGTTAAAAGGACGTATCATTGGTAAAGAAGGAAGAAACATCCGAGCATTTGAAGCATGCACAGGTGTTGATATAATCGTAGATGATACTCCTGAAGCGATTATCATTTCGGGATTTGATCCGTTCAGACGTGAAGTTGCAAGAATAGCAATGGAACGCTTGATTGCAGACGGTAGAATTCACCCGTCAAGAATTGAAGAAATTGTCGAGAAAGTTCAGAAAGAACTTTATGAAGAAATTATAAAAGTCGGTGAACAGACTTTGATCGAAATGGGAGTAACCGGTGTTCATCGCGACATCATAACTCTTATCGGTAGAATGAAATATCGTTCGAGTTATGGACAGAATGTTCTTAATCACTCAATAGAAGTTGGACATATTGCAGGAATAATGGCGGCAGAGCTTGGACTCGATGCAAATATTGCAAAACGCGCAGGTCTCTTGCATGACATGGGTAAGACAATCGACAGAAACATCGAAGGACCTCATGCAATTCTCGGTTATGAAGTTGCAAAGCGCTGTAAAGAAAACTGGATTGTCTGCAACTCAATCGGCGCACACCATGATGAAATGCCTATGGAACACCCCATCGCAGTGCTTGTTCAGGCAGCAGATGCAATCAGCGGAGCAAGACCCGGAGCAAGACGTGAATCAGTGGAGGCATACTCAAAACGACTTGAAAAACTTGAATCAATCGGAAATAACTTTGACGGTGTATCAAAAACATTTGCAATTCAGGCGGGCAGGGAAGTCCGCGTTATAGTCGAACCGGATTCGATAACAGATATTCTTCAGGACCAACTAGCATCTGACATTGCACATAAAATACAGGAAGAAATGGAATATCCGGGTCAAATAAAGGTGAATGTCATCAGAGAACGAAGGTCTATTGCATATGCTAAATAATATTACTATCATTGTTAACACCTGTAACCTGAGAAGAATCTATAGATGAAAACCCTCAAAAATAAATTAATAATCGGAATAACCGGCGGAATGGGTTCGGGCAAAACCGAAGTATGCAGAAAACTTGCCGATGCGGGATTTAAAGTGTTATACTCCGACCTTATTGCCAAAGAATTATACCATAAGAATAAAAATCTTGCAGTAGAAATGGTAAAGGAATTCGGGAAAGGGATTCTTAACTATAAAGGACTTATTAATCTTGCAAAGCTTAGAGAAGAAATTTTTAAGAATGATGCTAACTATAATAAAATAAACAAAATCGTTCATCCTGTTGTTATTGATTATATCAAACGCCAGATTTCGAGAAGCAAAGAAAAAATGATTATAGTTGAGTCTGCAGTCTTATTTGAAAGCGGGCTTGATAAGGAAATGAGTTATGTTATTCTTGTTTATGCAAATAAAAAGAACCGTATTCAGAGAATTATGGAGCGTGACGGTGCAAAAAAAGCTGATGTAGAAAGAATAATGAAATATCAGGATGATGACAAAACCAAAATTGAGAAATGCGATTTTGTTCTTGTTAATAATAAAGATATAGAACATCTTGGTGAACAAGCAGATTTTTTAATAAAAGTTTTAAACGCTTTGAAATAAGGTTAGTTTTGACAAATTAATCTATCTAAACTTTTATTAATACAGGATATTAGCGATTTTATGGAACTATATAAGATAAATAATTGTCTAATATATTATAATGTAATGCAATTTGATTTTAAGACTTGATTATTAAATAAGTCTGTAGTATTATTAAATGCGTCTGGAACGAGTCGCTTAGCGCCTCAAAGAGAGGGTTTAACCCTCATCTCCAGTCGCATTTTTCTTATATAAGCCAATTATCCCATGTATTTTTGTTATTTAGATGAATCTGGAACTTCAGATATTCCAGGTAACTCTCAACATTTTATTTTAGCAGGTTTAGCAATTCCTAACCATTTTTGGAAGAATTGCGAAAAAGAAATTAACTTTATAAAGAAAAAATATTTATTGGAATCTGCTGAAATTCATACAGGATGGTTATTACGAAAATATTCTGAACAAAATAGAATACCTGACTTTGATAAAATGACCTATATTCAGAGAAAAGTTGAAGTTCAAAATATTAGAAATGCAGAATTATTAAGGCTTCAACGAACACATAGAACTAAAAATCAATACAGACAAACTAGAAAAAATTATAAACAAACTGCTTCGTATATTCATTTAACTTTTGATGAGAGAAAATCATTTGTAAAAGAAGTTGTCGTCAAAGTAGGAAGTTGGGGCTTTGCAAGACTCTTTGCTGAATGCATTGATAAAACATTTTTTAATCCGACTATTGCTCCCTCAACAATCGACGAACAAGCTTTCGAGCAGGTAGTATCTAGATTTGAGCAATTTCTTAATAATTCTGGAGGAGAGCATCTTGGTATTTTAATTCACGATAATAACGAAACTGTAGCAAGGAAGCATACAGAGTTAATGAAACAATTTTATTCAAAAGGAACTCTATGGACAAATATAGAAAAGATAATCGAAACTCCTCTATTTGTTAATTCTGAGTTAACAAGTATGATTCAGATTGCAGATGTCTGCGCGTATTCAATACGCAGATATTTAGAAAATGATGAAACTGAATTGTTTGATGAGATATATAAGCGTGCTGACAGAAAGAAAAATGGTGTTGTTGTAGGTATTAGACATTTCTCAAACTCTTCTTGTAAATGTCAAATCTGTGCAAGTCATAAAACCCCTACTACAAAAGTTTAAATTAAATTTAATCTCTTTTAAATTTAATCTCTTTTAAGCTATTGCTATTCACTTCTATTCTCTCTAATTTTAATGATAGTGGTAAAATACTAGAGAGGAGATTAGTTCCTTCGACAATGATAAAAAATTCCATAGCAACGGTAAACCCGTATCTTTAAACGGCAAGGTTTTGGTGCTTAACCAGAACTATGAGCCGCTTACTATCTGTAACGTCCGTCGTGCAATAATTCTCACATATTTAGGTAAAGCTGAAGTTGTAAGCAAGATTAATACAAAGTTCGTTAAATCTGTATTCCATACATTTGAATATCCCAGTATAGTCCGTCTTGTGTATTTCATCCGCATACCTTACAAGAAAATCATTCTTTCAAGGAAAAATATTCTTCGCCGTGACGGCCACAGATGCCAATACTGTCATACAACGCAAAATCTGACTGTTGACCACGTCGTGCCGAAATCAAAAGGCGGTGAGGATTCATGGGAAAATCTCACGACTGCCTGCATAAAGTGCAACAATAAAAAAGGCGACCGCTCGCCTGAAGATGCAAAAATGACTTTGCATACGATACCGAAACGTCCTTCTCATATCACTTTCATCAAGAACTTCGCTGGCAACGTTGACGAAGACTGGAAGCCGTATCTTTATATGTAATAAAGATATACCCATTTCCATTTATAAAATCCCCCAAAATCAGTAAATTTGTAATTACGCATTTCTAACATTCTAAAAATTCAAATTATTTCATGGAAAAATATTTATTGTATATAGACGGAAAATTCAGGGAATCTTCCGATAAAAAGACATTTATTTCTTATAATCCTGCCGATGGTTCGGAAGTTGCCGAGCTTGCGCTTGCAACTGTTCAGGATGCAAAAGATGCAATCGATGTAGCTCGTAAAACTTTTGACAGCGGCGTATGGAGCGATATGCCGAAAGAAGAACGAAGCAGAATTATAAAGCAAATTGTTGAAAAGATTAACGAGAACAAAGATAGGTTAACACAGCTTGAAATTGCTGACAGCGGTTCGACTTTCAAGAAAGCTTCAGAAGATATATTTCTTTCTGCAAAAAATCTGAATGGATTTGTTAAGCTTGCGCTTGTTGATTTGAATGAAGTTTCTGATATATCAAAAGAAGGCATCAGCAAAAACTTAATAGTTCGCGAACCGGTTGGTGTTGTATCGCAAATCGTTCCGTGGAATTTTCCGCTTAAAATGATAATATGGAAAATTGGTCCTGCACTTGCTGCAGGCTGCACGATTGTTATTAAACCTGCTTCGATGACTCCTGTTACTGCAATGGAGCTTGCAAAACTTATTGACCAAACTGATTTGCCAAAGGGTGTCATTAATTTTATTACCGGAAGCTCTGAGGTCGGAACTGAAATGGTTACGAATCCGAAAGTCGATAAAGTTGCTTTCACAGGTTCGACTGAAGTCGGAAGAACAATCATGAAAAATGCAGCGCCGACTTTAAAAAAACTTACACTTGAGTGCGGAGGAAAATCTGCTAACATCGTTCTCGATGATGCTGATTTGGAAATGGCAGTTGACGGAGCAATCTATGCAGGATTTTATCATCAGGGACAGTGCTGTGAAGGCGGAACAAGACTACTTGTTCAGGAGGGAATTTATGATGAGTTCATAAAACGAATGAAAGAAAAAATGGAAAAGATGACTGTCGGCGACCCGAAAGATAAAAAGACTGATGTTGGTCCTGTTGTTTCGCAGACGCAATTTGATTCGGTTATGGAATATATCAACATTGCAAAGAATGAAGGCGCAAAAATTTTAACAGGCGGTGAGAGAGTTGGTGATAAAGGATTTTTTATAAAGCCTACCGTATTCATCGATGCGAAAAATGACATGCGTCACGTTCAGGAAGAAATTTTTGGTCCGGTGATTTCTGTTATTAAATTCAAAACAGATGAGGAAGCAATCTCAATTGCAAATGATTCCATCTTCGGACTTGCAGGCGCAGTCTGGTCAAAGAATGACGAGCGTGCATTGAACATTGCAAAGAGACTAAGAACAGGAACGGTCTGGATTAACGAATATCATTTATTGAGCGAACGTGTTCCGTTCGGTGGATACAAACAAAGCGGGATCGGTCGCGAGTTTGGTTTAGAAGGCATAAAAGAATATACCGAAACGAAGCATATTCATATTGATGAAGTAAAAGACAGAAGTAAAAAGTTCTGGTACGGAACGGTCGTACCGAGTTAATTGCCACGAAGACGCAAAAGCGTAAAAAAGAAAGCCTTAACACAAAACCACCAAATCACAAAATTTAAAAGATAAATTTTGTTTGTGTTTTTGTGATTTCGTGTTGTAAATTTTTATGTTGCTTAAAATGAAAATTGCAAAAACCATAAAAGGAAAAAATTGTTCTTTAAAGCTGTTTGAGAAAGATGATAAAAATCTTTTAGAATGTATTAACAAGGTTTTTCACGATGAAAATATAACCGGGTTACTAAATCCTGCATATCCTTTGCAATCAAATAAAAGAAAAGTTTCTGCATGGATAAGAAAGTGTGTGGAGAACCCCGTCGAATACTGGTATGCAATTCTTTCAGGAAGAACCTATATTGGTTACGTTTGCTTCAAGTGGAAGAAGCATTATGATAAGGCGTGTGAAGTTTCAACTGCAATGCTAAGTGAATTCAGAGGGTTAAAATTAGGATTTGAGTCTTCGAAAATACTAGTTGATTATATCGGCACACTTGGCAAATTCGATTATGCAGTAGCTTTTTCAAGCAAAAACAATAAAAAAGCCCAGAACAATCTTAGAAAAATTGGTTTCAGAAAGTCAAAAAGATTATTTAAGGTTATAGAAAAAGAATTTTATAATGAAAATGAACCCAATCCACACGACAGTAAATACATTCTTCTTGCATATAATTTTAATCGTTAAGAAAAAAGTTTAATGGACATACGAAATAAAAAAGTTTTGATTTTAGGCGGGTGGGGACTTGTCGGTTCTGCAATTGCAAGAAAGATAGTTGAAGAAAAACCAAAGCAAATAATTCTCACTTCGCTCAAAGAAAACGAAGCAAAGGAAATTTGCGCAGAGCTGTCCAAAGAATTTAAAAAGCCAAAAAATTATTTTCTTCCGTGGTGGGGAAATATTTTTGTCCGCAATATTTTCAAAGATTTACCCCGAAATAAATATCTCGATGATGAAAACAAACGTAGTATTTTAATACAAGATATAATTGACGAGCTTGATGATAAAATTTATAAAAGTTCATCTCTTTATGCTTTAATAAAGCAATTCAAGCCGCATGTAATTATCGATTGCATCAACACCGCAACCGCAATAGCATATCAAAACACTTACAGCGCTTACAAGGATATTTTCAGACAGACCTCTGATAAGAAAAATACTGATTACGAACGATTAAAAAGCTCAGTTGAAAAATCAATTTCATCTTCTTATATACCACAGCTTATTCGTCACGTTCAGATTCTGAATAATGCAATGGCTGAGTTTAAAACGAAAATTTATGTCAAAGTCGGTACGAGCGGCACGGGCGGAATGGGGCTGAATATTCCTTACACTCACAGTGAAGAAAAACCCTCGCGTGTATTGCTCAGCAAAGCAGCAGTTGCTGGCGCGCATACGTTATTATTATTTTTAATGGCGCGAACACCTGACGGACCAATCGTGAAAGAAGTAAAACCAACCGCATCGATTGCATGGAAGAAAATTTCTTACGGCGACATAAAAAAACAGGGTAAATCTGTTCAGGTTTATGATATAAAGTTTAATGATACTGTTAATCTAAATGGAATATTCGAGAGAAAGCTTAAGAAGGATTTTAAACCCATAAGAAATCTTAAAACGGTTTTCATTGACACAGGAGAAAACGGAATTTTTTCGGCAGGAGAGTTTGAAACGATTTCGACTTTGGGACAGATGGAATTTGTGACTCCCGAAGAAATTGCAGAAAATGTTGTAACCGAAATTCTTGGTGGAAACACCGGACATGACGTTGTAACTGCCCTGGACCAGTCGGAGATGGGCCCGACATATCGCGCGGGTATTCTAAAACAGTATGCTGTTTCAAAAATCAAAGAGCTTGAAAAGAAAAACAAGACTAATTCGGTTGCTTTTGAGATGCTCGGACCTCCGAAACTCTCAAAATTACTTTACGAAATTCATTTAATTAGACTTATTTATAAAAATTTCAATGATTATATTTCAAAGCTAAATAGCAGTCGAACGAAAAAAATCTTGAATTTAGTAAAGCAGAATGATGCTTTAAGAAATGAGATTTTATCGCTTGGTCTGCCTGTTCTTTTACCCGACGGAAAAACATTGTTGAGAGGTCCTCAAGTCATAATTCCTTCCGCAAACGAAGGTGATTTAATCACCATCGATAAGAAAAAAATCAATAAATGGGCTGAAGAAGGATGGGTTGATTTGCGTGATGATAACTGGAAGAAGTGGGAAAAGAGATTTAAGGACATTATGAAAGATGCAGAAAAACACAATGAAGAATTTCTGAGCTCAAGACATTTGTTCAATAATGATTACTGGGATAATTTCGAATCAATCAACATAGGAAAAGTCGTCGGATGGCTTTTCATCAACGAAGAAAAAGGATTAAGAATAAAAAGATAAACTAATAACACATTTAACACATTGAATAACATACTTTCCATACTCATCTTTTTACCGATAATTTTATCACTTCCGATTTTATTTTTTAAAAAAGAAAATGCAACCTTAATTAAGACGTATGCTCTGGCAGTTACTATCATAACTTTCATTGCATCGCTTTTCTTGTATTTCTCTTTCAATCCCGCAAATGGTGACTTCCAATTTGTTGAAAAGACTTTATGGATTTCACTTTTCAATACATATTACTTCCTGGGAATCGATGGGATATCGCTTTTATTAATTGTTCTCTCGACCTTCATAATGCCGCTCTGCATTCTCGCATCGTGGAATACAGTTAATAAGAATTTAAAGAATTATTATTTCTTGCTTTTAATTCTGCTTGGGGGATTAATTGGAGTTTTTTGCGCGCTTGACTTGGTTTTGTTTTATGTTTTCTGGGAATTCATTCTCATTCCAATGTATTTCCTCATCGGTGTTTGGGGCGGTGAAAACAGAATTTATGCTACGGTTAAATTTTTCTTATATACGATGTTCGGTAGTGTTCTTCTGCTTATAGGAATTGTATGGTTAGGGTTTTTGTGTACGCCATTGTTAGGTTCATTTAGCACCGACCTTATTGCACTGAAATCAGTTTCCATGAATTTACCTGTAAACATTCAGACATATTTATTCATATTATTTACATTAAGCTTTCTCATTAAAGTCCCGCTTTTTCCGTTTCACACGTGGCTTCCCGATGCTCACGTTCAGGCACCGACTGCAGGCAGCGTAATTCTTGCTGCGTTGCTTTTAAAAATGGGAACTTATGGTTTAATAAGATTTTCACTCACGCTTTTCCCGGCAGGGTTTATTGTTCTTACTCCATATATAGTAGTTCTGGCAGTAATCGGAATTGTTTATGGTGCCCTACTTTCAATTGTCCAAAAAGACATGAAAAAGTTGGTTGCTTATTCATCCGTCAGCCACCTTGGGTTTATAGTTTTGGGAATTTTTGCTTTGACCACTGAGGCAGTTCAGGGAGGTGTAATCCAGATGATAAACCACGGTTTATCTACGGGTGCTCTGTTCTTAATTGTGGGAATGATCTATGAACGCAGACATACCAAAGAAATCGCACAATTCGGCGGATTAATGAAAGTTATGCCGATTTTTTCAATAATATTTCTTGTCGTTGTATTTTCCTCAATTGGTTTGCCCGGTTTAAACGGTTTCATAGGAGAATTTTTGGTTCTCATTGGCGCGTTCAATGCCCCTAACCTTGGAACCAATGTTTACGTAATTATATCTACAACCGCGGTAATTTTATCTGCCGTATATTTGTTATGGTTATACCAGCGTGTTATGTTGGGACCGGTTGATAAAGAAGAGAACAAGGGCTTAAAAGATATTTCAAAAATGGAGCTTGCATCGATTATCCCGATTATTGTTTTTATAGTATGGATTGGAGTTTCTCCGAATACTTTCTTAAAAATTACCGAAAACAGTGTTAAAAATATTTTAGTTAATTTTGAGCAGGCAAAGACAAGAATGGTATCTGAAAATACGAATTCAGGTAAATAATGAAACAAATAAGATATTTTTATGTTTAATAATAAGTTAAATAATATATGGAATTTTATGACAAATAAAAAAATTTTAATTCCCTTTATAATAATTCTTATCGGACTGAGCATTTTTGTTGGAATGAAAATTCAGGTTGCTCAATCTGATGATAAAATAGGCGGACAAGTAAGAAAATTTAATGAAGTTCTTAATATTACTTCAAGATATTATGTTGATGAAGTTGATTCTCAGAAGCTGACCGAGGAAGCAATAAAAGGAATGCTTCAGGATTTAGACCCGCACTCAGTTTATATTACTCCCGAGCAGTTAAAAAGAGTTAACGAAGATTTTCAGGGAAGTTTTGAAGGAATCGGAGTTGAGTTTGATATAATTAATGATACAATTACAATTGTTTCTCCAATCAGCGGAGGTCCTTCCGAAAAACTTGGCATCCAAGCAGGTGATAAAATCATAAAAATTGACGGCACAAATGCAATAAAAATGACTCGTGAGGATGTTCCTAAAAAGCTTCGCGGTCAAAAAGGCACAAAAGTTAATGTTACAATAAAAAGAGCAGGAACTGCGCAGCCGCTTGAGTTTGAAATTACAAGAGATAAAATTCCGCTTTACAGTGTTGATGCATCATTTATGTATGACAACGAAATCGGATATATAAAAGTATCGAAGTTTTCTGCAACCACTTACGATGAGTTTGTTCAGGCAATGAATAAGCTAAGTTCTCAGGGAATGAAAAAACTTCTTCTTGATTTGCGCGGTAATCCCGGCGGGTATCTCGACCAGTCATTTAAAATGGCAAGTTTGTTTATCCCAAAAGGAAAGAAAATTGTTTATACAAAGAGTAGAGTTCCTGAGTTTAATGAGCAGTATGATTCCCAAGGTGGACCTTATGCCGATATTCCGTTAATTGTTCTTGTAAACGGCGGTTCAGCATCAGCAAGCGAGATTGTTTCCGGTGCAATGCAGGATTGGGACAGGGGTTTGATAGTTGGTGAAAATACTTTCGGGAAAGGTTTGGTTCAGAGACAATTCGACCTATCGGATGGTTCTGCATTCAGAGTAACTACGGCAAGATATTACACTCCTGTCGGAAGATTGATTCAAAAGCCTTATGACGGCGGAACATATAAAAACCAATTGCTTGAAGAATTAACAGAAGGCGAAAATATTTTCCATAATAATGATAATGCTGATTCAACAAGACCTGTATTCAAAACTTTTGGCGGAAGAACAGTTTACGGCGGCGGTGGAATTACACCTGACTTTGTTGTCAGATTAGATACATTAGCCCTTTATACAGTTCAAATGAGGAGAGTAAATTTGATTTATGAATATGTCGAGAACTGGATGAAAGAAAACAGAAAGAAAGTTGAGACAGGTTATTCATCATACAATGATTTCAGAGACAGGTTTGTGGTTGATGAACAAATGCTTACTGCATTAACCGACCTTGCTGCTCAGAAGAACATTCCTTATGTAAGCGAAGATTTCCAGAGAGATGTTGAGTATCTGAAGACTGCAGTAAAATCTCAAATCGCAAGAGACATATGGGGCAATGAAGGAAGCTATGCAGTTTTCGTTCACACTGATGATCAATTCAGAAAAGCTATTACATTATTTGATGATGCAATTAAACTTGCAAACTTAAGTAAATAAGTTGTATATTTACATATTGAACATAAAGAAACCCCGATACGTCGGGGTTTCTTTTGCATACTGCACGGTTGTAAAATAGAATGAATAAATTTCCCTGCTTAAATATCGCAATACTTCTTGTTTTGCTAAACTCTGCCTCGCTTAATGCTCAGGAAAAAGTTCTTGAAGTTGGCGAGGAGCTGACTTATGAAGTTTACTTTGGGTTTATTAAGCTTGGAAAAGTTAATTTCAAAGTTACAAACACTTTTACCGAAAATAAAAAAGAATTTTACACCGCCAAAGCGGAAATGAAAAGCTATGAAGGCGTCCCTTTAGTAAATGTCAATTACATTTTTGAAACGACTATGCAAAATGATAAACAGGATGTTAAAAATGAGAAGAAGGAAGTATTCTCAACCTCATTTTATTCAACCGAGTTTAAGAATAAATCTATTTCAAGAATCGAGTATGATTTTGATTATGATAAACGCGAAATTAAAGTAATGAAAGAAACCGACAACGAGATAAGCGATTCGATGAAAGTAAAGTTTGATGAGAACATCCGCTACCAGGATGGACTTAGCATTTTTTATAACGCCCGTCTTCAGTCATTTTCGAATAAAAATTACAATATGCCCGTATTTGTTAACGACAAAGTGTCATCATTAAAATATTCATTTAATATAAACGAAGATATAGTCGATATAGATATGTTTGACTATGATGTTAAAGCAATAAAAATTGCAGGTGTAGCAGACTTTGTGGGAGTTATGGGGTTAACTGGGGAGTTTGCGGGATGGCTTTCGGCTGACGACTACAGAATACCGTTAAAAGCTTCATTTAACGTAATAATTGGCAGCATTACTCTCGAGCTAATCAATTATAAGCGCACTAACTGGACAGCCCCGAAATTCGAATAAATCCCTTTTTCCACCCTGCGGGAACTAAAATCACAATATTCCGATTAAATAAATTGAAAATTTAACTAAAATTATAGATTTTTACCATTATGAAACTATATCAAATTATTTTTGTGTTTTTTGCCTTAGCATTCACCGGCGTAACCTTAGCACAGGATGCACAGGAAATTATAAAAAAAACGCAGGATACTTACAGAGACATAAGTGATGCAAAAGCAACCTTCAGCCAATCAGTTAAGCCGGGAGGCAGTTCTTCAGGTACAATTTATATTCAAAAACAGGATAAATACAGAATTGAAACCAAAGGTCAGACAATTGTAACGGATGGTGTTACATCGTGGTCTTATTCACCTAAGAAAAATCAGGTTGTAATAGATAATTACAAAAATGATAAAAATACTTTCTCACCGAATAAATTTTTGTTCAATTATCCTGAAGAGTTCTATTCGGATTTGGAGGGTGAAGAGAAAGCCGGTGGTGTTGACTGCTTTGTTCTTAAATTAACTCCAAGAAGTAAAGGTTCGATTAAATCTGCTAAAATCTGGATTGATAAAAATGACTATATCATTAGAAAAATTACTATTTCAAGTTCTGAATCTACATCGACTTATACTTTAAACAATATTGATTTAAATCCGGGTTTGAGTTCATCGAAGTTTACTTTTAGCCCGCCATCGGGAGTTGAGGTAATTGATCTCAGATAAAAGTTTTTCATAATACTTAAAAATTTTTTAAAAGTTATTTCGACTTGTGCGGAATAACTATTTTTATTTTCATAATAAGATTCATTCTCAGATACCTTTGTGAGCCAAAATAAAAAAAAGATATTAAAGTTTTTATTCTTTTTCCTGTTGATTTTCTTTTTTATGTATCTCGCGTTCAAGGATATTTCATTTTCCGAACTACTTGAGGAATTAAAAAAGACAAATTATTTCTGGGCTATAATTGGTTCGCTAATTGGTGTCCTGATAGGAGGCGCAATCCGTGCTTATCGCTGGAGGTATTTTCTTAATCCAATTAAAAAAGATATTGGTTTTCAGAATCTTTTTTCATCGATGATGATTGGCTATATGATGAATAGCATCGTTCCTAAGTCAGGTGAAATATCACGTCCTGTCATTATTGCAAAGATGGAAGATATATCAAAAGCCGCATCGTTTGGAACAATTATTGTTGAAAGAGTTTTTGACATGCTTTCGCTTTTGATTTCGTTTGGGTTTTGTCTGTTCTTTTTTAAGGCGGAAATTTCTTTAGCATTTGAAGGATATAACCTGGAACAATACGCTTTGTATGCTTCGATAATTGTCCTTATAATTGTTTTGGTTATGATTCTGATGATATTTAATCTTGAAAAATCTGAACGCATAATAAATAAGCTGACGGTTAAATTTTTACCTGAGAGGTTTCAAGAAAAAATTCATAAAATTTTCATTTCACTTATAAACGGATTTTTGTTCATCAGAAATCCGCGAAGTTACTTTATGATTGGTGTGCTTACCGTTTTACTCTGGACTTCATATGTAGTGTCTGCTTATGTCAGCTTCTGGGCAGTTGGAATTAACCTCACGATTTTTGATGCAAATTTTCTTCTTACTATTATAACATTCACACTCGTCCTTCCTCTCCCCGGAAATTCTGCCGGGGCGTATCACTTCTTCTGCACAGCAGTTTTGGTAAGCTATGGTATAAACCGTGAGACTGCACTTACTTATGCTACCATAACCCACCTTCTAAACTTCATTTTTCTTGTCGGAATCGGCTTTTATTATTCTATTAAGGAAAATATTAAACTCAAGGATAAGCTATAAAATCCATAATTCGGCATTAAAGTATTGTATTTTATATGATGAAAATTTTATATAGATTTCACATATAAGTTCAGTAATACCAACAAAATACTTTATCATTATATAAAAAGAATTATAATGAAAATTAAATTACTGATTTTACTTTCCGCATTATTTGTTTTTTCAATTTTAAATTCGGTAAAAGTTTCCGCACAGGATTTAAATGTTACATCATCGGGTGATATTCCGCCGGGAATTTATGATGATGTGAACATATCGGGTTCCTCTGTTGCAACTTTAACGGGAAATATAACAATAAAAGGTTCGTTAACTTTTGCAGATGCATCTGTGATAAATACAGGTTCATTCAGAATTACATTTTCAAATACTTCATCAACCCCTGTTGAAAGCAGTGCCAAAGGATATATAATTGGCACGGCAGTTATGCAGGAAAGAGCAATTGGCACACAAAGTTTTGAATTTTTGGGAATAAGAATGGCTTCAGGCTCTGACTTAGGGAATGTTTCTGTTACAAGAATAACCGGAGCAAGCGGCAGAGTTATTTTAGGTTCATCATCCGGAATTAATTGCCGATGGAATATATCTTCATCTAAAGGCGACCGCACTGCAAGAGAAATAAGTTTCTTATGGCTCGAAAGCCTTGGTAATGGAAAAAATCATTCTCTATCAACAATATGGAAGTTTGATGGCAACAATTGGAATCAGGTAGGTAATCCTTCTTACTCTGCTATGGGTGACCCTTATGTAACCGGTCCGGTGGTTTCAAATCCTGTTTCTGAATGGACAATTTCCGATGTTTCCTCCCCGCTTCCGATTGAGCTTGATGAATTTATTGCGAGCACAATAAAAAATGAAGTTATACTTGACTGGGTTACAGGACATGAGCTTAATAATTCTCATTTTGTAATTGAAAGAGTAAGATTAAATTCAGGCGGTGAATACCAGGGTGACTTTGGTGAGGTTGCAATGATGCAGGGTGCAGGAACAACCAATAACATAACACGTTATAAATATATTGATAGAAACCTTGAAACAGGAAAATATTTATATAGATTGAATCAGGTTGACTATAACGGTAACAATCAATATTTCTGGTTAAGCACCGAAATAATTGTCGGCGTGCCTAATAAATTTGCTTTATCACAAAATTATCCAAATCCGTTCAATCCTGTAACAAAAATAAGTTATGAAATTCCTGAGGACTTAAATGTATCTATGAAAGTTTATGACTTAATAGGCAGGGAAGTTGCTGAACTCGTGAATGGTAATAAAACCGCAGGATATCATGTTGCAGAATTTAACGGGACAAATATATCATCAGGTATATATTTTGTAAGATTAATTGCGGGCAATTATACTTCGATTAAAAAAATAAGTTTAATAAAATAATCCACTTCGATTTCACCTAACAAGGTGATGCGGATGATTTGAGTAATCAGCCCTTTTAGTAATCTGAAAGGGCTTTTTTATTTTATCTATTTCAATAATATTTCTGTCATTCCAGCGAAAGCTGGAATCCAGACATTATGATTTGAGAAGCTATTATGTTTATATCTTGGCAAACAAAAGAAATGGAACTCTTTATATAGGGGTTACTAATAATTTACTCCAACGAGTTGAACAGCATAAGAAAAAATTAATTGATGGATTTTCTAAAAAATATGGAATTGATAAATTAGTTTATTATGAAGAAACTAACAGCGTACTAGCTGCAATAGAACGTGAAAAACAAATGAAAACATGGCAAAGAAAATGGAAAATAGAATTAATTGAGTCTATAAATCTTGGTTGGAAAGATTTATATTATGAATTAGGTGGCATTTAGCCTAGATTCCAGCTTTCGCTGGAATGACATATTAAATTTTAATTACACAATAATGTCAGATACACTTCTTGAAGTAAAAAACTTGCAGAAATTCTTTCCTATTAAAAAAGGTCTTTTCTCAAAAACAATTGGCTATGTAAAAGCCGTTGATGATGTTTCGTTCACTATAAAACGCGGGCAAACATTAGGGCTTGTTGGTGAATCCGGCTGCGGAAAAACTACTGTAGGAAGAAGTATTTTGCGATTAATCGAACCGACCGGGGGGGAAGTTTATTTTGACGGAAAGAATATAACCGCAATGTCTCAGGACGAGCTGAAAGATATGAGAAAGCAAATGCAGATTATTTTTCAGGACCCATATTCTTCACTGAACCCCAGAATAACAGTCGGGGGTATGTTGACAGAAATTTTAAAATTCCATCACATAGCTGAAGGAGCAGCCGCAGAAAAAAGAGTTGAAGAACTTCTTGAAAAAGTCGGATTAAGAAAAATTCATGCGAGAAGATATCCTCATGAGTTTTCAGGCGGACAAAGACAAAGAATCGGCATTGCACGTGCATTATCGGTTGAACCAAAGTTTATTGTTTGCGACGAACCGGTCTCGGCACTTGATGTTTCCATTCAATCTCAGATTTTAAATTTGTTAATTGAACTTCAAAAAGAAATGAACCTGACTTATCTTTTCATTTCGCATGACCTTTCAGTTGTTGAGCATATTTCCGATAACGTTTCGATTATGTATCTTGGAAAAATTGTGGAAAGTGCAGGAGTTCAAAATGTTTATGAACATCCAAAACATCCATATACGCAAGCTCTGCTTTCAGCCGCTCCTGTTCCCGACCCGGAACAGAAATCTTCCCGCATAATTCTTAAAGGGGACATTCCTTCTCCTGCAAACGTGCCTTCAGGATGCTATTTCCACCCGAGGTGCCCGAAAGCATTTGAAGATTGCCCGGTCATATCACCGGTTCTTGCAGGGGAGCATCAAGTAAGGTGTTTACTGTATCCTGAGTCTTACCCAAAAACTACTGCTGCTGCTTAATTTTAGTATTTTCAGCTGAAACTTCCGGATGCATTTAGACGTTGTATAGATATACCAATATCATTTGATACTTATTTTGAGATTTTTCATGCCGTTTTTCGTTTTACTTTCATTTGTTTGCACCCTCAATATTCAGGCACAAACAGACACTTCTAATTCCAAAGATTCCACAAAATTCACAACCGAAGAGATAAAAGTTGAAGCCAATAGGCAAGCGCAAAATGACTTGCGAACGAGTATGATGAACATAGACCCAAAAGGTGTCAAAATTTTGCCCGGTGCAATTGAAGATGTGCTGCGGTCTTTGCGTTCACTCCCTGGTGTTTCCTCGCCTCATGATTTTACCTCGCAGTTGATAATCCGCGGTTCAGGACCTGACCAAAATTTAATTATCATGGATGATGTTGAGATTTTTAACCCTTATAGATTATATGGCTTAGTCAGTATGTTCAATCCTGAAACTGTAAATGATATAACTCTTATAACCGGAGGATTTCCTTCTATGTATGGAGACAGGTTGTCTGCAGTGCTCGACGTGAAAAATAGGGAAGGCGATAAAAACTATTCTTTCGCGGGTATAACAAATGTGAATATAGCTAATGCAAATATTATTCTTGAGGGCAGAAACCCTTTTAAGATTCCGGGCTCGTGGCTGGTTTCAACAAGAAGAACATATTATGATTTAATTCTCGGACCATTTGCAAAGAATGCAGGACTTGTTGATGAAGATTCTTCTTTTCCGTCGTTTGAGGATTTGCAATTCAGACTAACCTTTGGAAATTTCGGAAAACATAAATTTTTTATTAACGGGATTTTCTCAAAAGACGGTGTTGCTATTATACCCGGAAAAGACAGAAATAATCCCGACAGCGTTCAGGTAAATGACGTCACAAAAAACGATGTGGTTTCGGCATCATGGCATTATCTTCCGAATGCGAATTTTTTATCTAAAACAACAGCATCTTGGTACAGAAACTCAGGCGAAAACGAGTTTGAAGGAGATATACTTGACCCGTTAATAGATGGAGAAAATTTATCACCCGCACAGCGCGACAGCTTAAAACAAATCGGCGCACTTCTCGGAATAGAATTTGATTCAAAATATTTCTTCAGAAAATATTCATTGTCAAATAAAAATGAATATCTAGACAGAAACAAAAACAAGTTTGAATTTGGCGCGGGTGTTGATATGGTGACTACGGATTTGACATATAGACTGCGAATGGATGACCGTTTCAGGGCAATTATTCAAAGCTTTCCAAACTCAAATGCTCTGCTTGATGATTTTTCTATTGACGGCAACAACAATTACAAAGCAAACGGCTATGCGCAGGTGCGCCTGAAAGCAGGTGATAATTTTTTCTATCAACCTTCAGTCAGAGTTGATTATTATTCATTGCTAAAGAAAATTTATGTTTCACCAAGAATAAATTTCGGATATATTATTGACCCGCTTACGACAATAAGAACATCGGCAGGACTATACTATCAATCTCCGGGTTATGAAAAACTTATCGATGGGCAGACTTTTTTTACTATTACTCCTGAAATAGGTGAGAACCTTAAAGCTGAAAGGTCCATGCATTTTGTTCTTGGAGTTGACAGGTGGATTGACAATGAATGGCACGCAAAGGTTGAAGGATATTATAAAAAATTTGATAATCTTATTGTTCAGGAAAGAATTCGTTCTGCAAGGTATGAATATTATCTTGCTGACCCCACGAGCACTGACCCTGTTTATATAAAAGACCCTAAAAACTGGATAAAAAGTTCAACTGAAATCCCTTACGATTCTTTAACGACCAATCCAGTAAATATCGGAAATGGGAATGCGTATGGCTTTGAGGTAAGTCTTGAGAAGAAATATGTTAATTCCAAAACCAAATTTTATGGATGGGTGAATTACTCTATGTCTTTTGCAAATCGTCAGAGTTATGGTTTGGAAAAACCTTTCAGGTTTGACCAGCGGCATATGGTGAATGTTGTTTTAAATTATCGTGTGAATTCATGGCTTGAATTCGGAGCGAGATGGTCTTACGCAAGCGGATTTCCGTTCACATATCCGGTCGGAATCACACCGCGTGTTTATAATGACAGTATAATAGTTAATCCGATTACTCAAGAAGTTATATTTAATCTTGATTTCGGAGGAGATGCCAACAAATACTCATCACATAAACCCGATTATCACCGTCTTGACCTGCGTTTTACTGCTTATACCAAATTCTGGAACGCCGATTGGTCGTTCTACCTTGATGTAATGAACGTTTATAACCGCACGAATATGCTGGGATATAATTTCGACTTAACAGACAACCTGATAATCACACGCAAAACCGTCGCAATGATTCCCATTCTCCCAACCATAGGTTTCAGCGCAAGGTTTTGATTTATTTTATCAACATCATTTTTTTTGAATCAATAAACTGTCCGTCTATATTCAAGCTATAAAAATAAATTCCGGACGGTAAATTGCTTCCATTAAATGTTACTTCATATTCTCCATCAGTTAAAGTTTCATTAACAATCTTAGCAACTTCTTTCCCCACAATATCATAAATTTTAATGTTCACCAATGCATTCTTGGAATTAACAGGAATTGCAAATCTTATCTTTGTCTGCGGATTGAAAGGATTGGGGTAGTTTTGGGAAAGGGAGAAGTTTTTAACAAAGGAATTTAATTTAATTATTATAGAAGGCATACTAGTATCACCATATAATATACCATCAATATAACATCCTTTTAGATTCAATCTTTCACTGTAGGAAGAGGTATTAGTCTCATCAAGAAATAATCCAAATTTTTGAGAATAAATTCTTTTATGTAATATCCCGCCTCCCGGAATCATAATATAAAAATTAAATGTTTTTATATTATTTTGTATTCCGAAAAGGATAGAATCACCATTAGTCCCATTTTGGGATAAATAATAACAAGAGTGCGCAATACCTTTCATAATTCTCAAACTATCCATTAAAATCTCATTTATATGATGTAAACAAGTGTCTCCATTTTTAAATGCATATAAATTCCCATCAATACTGTCTACTCGTAACCATAAATTAAAAATTCCTGAACAATAGAAATATTTTTTTGTGTTAATAATTGAGTCTTTTGTAACTAATGTATGTGTTACAATAGGAGGCGTCCCAGTTTGTTGGTAAGTGTACACAAATTTATTGCCCACAGAAAGAGGAAAATAATTGTTGTTTTGAGCACTTAAATCATTACAACTAAATGTTAGGTAAATAAAAAAAAATGATATTAAGATTTGTATTTCTCGTTTTTCCATGGCGGTTGAGGTTTGGTGCATAATTTTATTTTGCGCTGTTTAAATTTATGCTTTTTAAACTTATATAGAATAAATTATTATATCAAGCTTTATTTTTCAATTATTCCCCATTATTCCATTGAAAAAAGTTTGAAATTCGGTTATTTTTGTATTTCACACTTACCTCAAATAAATAATTGAATATCTGTGTTTTAGCGTCCGGCAAGGGCTCGAACTTTAATAACATTTTAAAAAAAATTTCGGAAGGTTTTCTTAAATCAAAAGTTGTGCTTTTGATTTCTGATAAACCCGATTCTTACGCAGTACAAATCGCTCGCGAAAACGGCATTCCTGTCGAAATAATTAATAAAGATTTATTTCCTGATTCAAAAAACTATGAAGATGTTTTTCTGAATTTTCTGAATGAACATAACATAGATTTAATCGTTATGGCGGGTTATATCAAAAAACTTCCTGATTCTGTCGTGGATAAATATGAACATAAAATAATAAACATCCATCCATCGCTTTTGCCTGCATACGGGGGAAAAGGAATGTATGGAATGAATGTTCATCGTGCTGTTATAAATGCCGGGGAGAAGCATTCCGGAATTACCATACATTATGTTACACGCGATTATGATTCAGGTGAAATTATTTTTCAGAAAACAATAGATGTAGAAAATGATGATGAAAACTCTTTGATGGAAAAGATTCAAGCATTGGAATATAAATATTATCCTGAGGTGATAAGATTATTTGAAGAAGGAAAAATTAAAACAACTTTAACACACCCCGTCTCCGGCTGAGCCGGAGCCACCCCTCTTGGTAGAGGGGATTTTTAAAAATATGAAAATACAAACTGCTCTTATAAGTGTTTATGATAAAACAGGAATAGTTGAGTTTGCTAAAAGCTTAACAGAGCTTGGCATTAGGATTATATCTACAGGCGGCACATATAATCTCCTAAAGAAAAATAACATCGATGTTGTTTCTGTTTCGGATATTACAAGATTTCCTGAAATCTTGAACGGCAGAGTTAAAACTTTGCATCCTGATATTTTCGGAGGCATACTTGCAGACAAGAATATTTCTCAGCATCTCGACGAGCTTAAACAAAATAATATCAATCCGATTGATTTGGTTGTCGTGAATTTATATCCATTTGCAGAAACCGTTGCAAAAGATAATGTAACGGAAAAAGAAATAATCGAAGAAATTGATATTGGCGGAGTTAGTCTCATAAGAGCAGCAGCAAAGAATTTTAATTCAGTCAATGTGCTTGTGAAAGTTGAGCAGTATGAAAGCTACTTGACCGAACTAAAAAATACAAGTAATAATATTTCGGAAACATACTCCAAAGAACTTGCATCTGAAGCATTCGCAAATATTGCTGAGTATGATTTTCAGATTTCGAATTATTTTCAGAAGAGTTCATCTAAAAATTTATCTCCCTCATTTATTGGTCTGAATAACAAATCATCTTTAAGGTATGGTGAGAATCCTCATCAGAGTGCTTTCCTTATCAAAGATAATTTTGATGAAATTTTTACCGTGAAAAGCGGGAAAGAGCTTTCATATAACAATCTTCTGGACATAGATGCTGCTTATGGTATCATAAATGAGTTTCAAAACGACAAGCCGACTTGTGCCATAATAAAACATGGCAACCCTTGCGGGGTAGCAACTGCAGAAACTCAGGTCGAGGCATACCAAAAGGCGTTCAGCACCGATACGGACTCCCCGTTTGGCGGAATTTTGGTATTTAATGACATTATTGACTTTAAAACTTCAATGGAAGTTAATACATTGTTTTTTGAGATTTTATTAGCTCCCGGTTTTGAAAAAGAGGCATACGATTTATTAAGCCAAAAGAAAAATCGCAGGTTAATAGAATTTAAATTTGTTCCTGAAAATTTTGAGTTGAGAAAAATTACAGGCGGATTTTTATATCAGGAAAAAGATAATATAAATTTTAATTCAGGTGAATTAAAATTTGTTACTACGTTGAAACCCGATGAGAAAGTTTTGGAAGACATGAGCTTTGCAAATAAAATTGTGAAGCATGTAAAATCAAACGCAATTGTTTTTGTGAAGGATAAAAAAACTTTAGGCATTGGCGGGGGACAGCCATCACGAATCGAATCGACAAAAATTGCAATCAACAAAGCAGAGTATTATAAAAATGATTTGCACGGCAGCGTTGCAGCATCCGATGCATTCTTTCCGTTTCCTGATGGAGTCGAGATGATTGCAAAGACCGGAGCGAAAGCAATTATTCAGCCGGGTGGTTCTGTGAAAGATAAGGAAGTTATCGAAGCTGCTGACAAAGCAAATTTAATTATGGCGTTTTCAGGAATAAGACATTTCAAACACTAAAATAAAAATTTTAAAATTTTAAAATATACTTTTTAAGAGGAATTAATAAATGCCGTTATTCGGAATGTTCTCAAGCGACTTAGCAATAGACTTAGGAACCGCTAACACACTCATATATATGAAGGGCAAAGGCATCATTTTGAACCAGCCTTCATACGTTACCTACCATATTGAAAATAAAAAAATCACAGCAATCGGTGAAGATGCCAAAAGACAGGAAGGGAAAACTCCGAAGGGGTATGAAACTATAAGACCTCTAAAAGACGGTGTAATTGCAGATTTTGAGATAGCCGAGGGAATGCTGAGAATGTTTATAAAACAAATCAGTAAGAATTTTATGCCTGCAAAAAGAATCGTTATTTGCGTTCCAAGCGGCATAACCGAGGTTGAAAAGCGCGCTGTCCGTGATACTGCGGAACATGCAGGTGCAAAAGAGGTTTATCTTATAACCGAGCCGATGGCAGCTGCAATAGGTATCGGTCTTGACGTTATGGCACCGACAGGGAATATGATTATCGACATTGGTGGCGGAACAACTGAAATTGCTGTTATTGCTCTTTCAGGAATAACGACAGGATATTCAATCAGAGTTGCAGGTGATGAATTGACGGAATCAATCATAAGATATTTCAGAGCATATCAGAATATTTTAATCGGGGCAAAGACTGCTGAAGACATTAAAAAGAAAGCCGGCTCTGCAATGCCTTTATCCGAAGAAGAAATTATTCAGGTAAGAGGTCGTGACTTGGTTGCAGGTGTTCCGAAAGAAACAGAAGTCAGCTCTGTTGAAATCAGAGAAGCAATGGACAGCTCTATTAAACAAATGGTTGAAGCAGTGAAAGTAGCACTTGAAAAAACTGCTCCTGAGCTATCATCAGACATTCTTGAGCGCGGAATATTTTTAACAGGAGGCGGTGCACTTATTCGGGGACTTGATGAAAGAATTAAAATGGAAACGGGTGTACCTGTGCACGTTGCAGAAGACCCCTTGACAGCAGTAGTAAGAGGAACAGGAAAGGTTCTTGAAGACCTTGACTATTACTCGAGAGTAACACTAAAAAGATAATATAAAAATTTTTACTTCTTCTATTAATTGAAGAAACTCGGTGAAATAGTTGTATCTATAAAAGAATATCTTCTTTTAACACTTCTCATAGTAATCTCATTGATACTTTTGTTTTCGAATGATAATACACAGATACGTTTTATCCGTGCTATTGCAATCGGCTCATTCGGAGCAGTGCAGAGCGGTTTTTCTGCTATCCCTAATATCTTCGAACTTGAACAAGAAAATAAATATCTCCGTGAGAGCAACATCAAGCTTTCAAACGAAGTAAGCAACTTGAAAGAATCTAAGCTTGAAAACATACGTTTAAATAAATTAATCTTATTAAAAGATAAAGTTGAGCTTGGTGTTATCAGCGGAAAAATTGTAAACAAAAGTTTAACGCAGACAAGAAACACTATTACCATCAATGTCGGGGATAAAGACAGCGTAAAATTGAATATGCCTGTTATCACTGATGACGGTCTTGTGGGTAAAATTGCCGCAACAAGCAAAAATTATTCAATTGTTCAGATTTTATATAATAAAGATTTAAAATTTAGCGTTAAGTCACAGCGTTCGAGAGTTGATGGTATTCTTAATTATGACGGAGCAGGGAATTTGTTAATGACAAATGTTCCAAAGAGTGCTGATGTGAAAGTTGGTGATATAATCATTACATCCGAATACAGCAACAATTTTCCTGCGGGTATTCCGGTCGGTAAAGTTGTTGAAGAAGGAACGGTCGATAATTTATTTAAAAGAATTGTAATATCTCCGAGTGTGAACTTCAAAACACTTGAAGAAGTTTTTGTTCTTAAATATATATCTGACGCAGAAAGATTGGAGCTTGAAAAAAAATTTATAAATACTAAATGAAAAAAGATTATTGATAGTTTCCTACCTGAAATATATTGCAATATTAATAATCTTAGTATTTATTCAGAAAACTTTTATATGGCTTCTGTCAGTTTCGGAATATAATATTTCACCGGATATAGTCATAATTTTTATTATTTATGTAGGCTTAAAAAACGGACAGATAGAAGGTGCGTTATATGGATTCTTTGGTGGTTTGCTTATAGATATTTTAAGCGGTTCATTTCTTGGCTTGAGCACTTTATGTTATACGATTGCGGGATTTACAGCAGGATATTTCTTCAGACCTGATGATGAAAAATTTTTATATAAATTTAATTTTTTATATGTAGTATTTCCGTGCACATTGTTAAGCAATTTTATATATTATTTAATATATCTGCAGGGTTTGCAGTTGGGATTTTTTGATATGATGTTTAAGTTTATTTTAACAAGCACGGTTTATACGACAATAATTAGTCTGATATTTATAATTATTCCTAAAAGAACCGGTAAGGAAAAATTAGCGTAATGGAGTTGTTAACAAGAAAATTAATTTTATTTGGTGTCTGCGTTGTTGCAGCAATTGTTTTGATTGTGCGTCTTGTGCAGCTTCAATTTTTCAATCAGGAAGAATACGGAAAAGAATCACAAAAAAATGCGGTTAAGACCATTACTCTTACGCCTGCACGCGGTTTAATGTTTGATAAAAATGGTCACGTTGTTGTCGATAACAGACCAACATATACAGTTACAATCACTCCGAATGAATTTGACACATTGAGATACAAAGAGGTTTCAATGTTGTTAGGCATTTCCGAAGAAGAGCTCCGCGCAAAACTAAAAGAAGTTAAAGGAACAAACCGCTTCAATCCTCAGCGAATAAAACGTGATGTTGATTTTAAAACCATTGCTTACATAAGTGAAAATGAAAAATATCTGAAAGGAGTAGACTTTCAGGTTGAAGCATTAAGATATTACCCGAATGATTTCAGAGCTGCGCATATATTCGGTTATGCAAAGGAAATTTCTGAAAAGCAGCTTGAAAATCAGGTCGGTGATTATTACAAGCAGGGTGATATGATTGGAATAAAGGGAATTGAAAAATCTTATGAAAATTATTTACGCGGCGAAAAAGGTTATCGTTTTGTTAATGTTGACGTGAATGGAAGAGAAATTGGAAGTGTTAATGACGGAAGGGATGATATAATCCCAATTAACGGTTCCGACTTATATTTAACAATTGACAGGGATTTACAAAGTTATGCTGAGCGCCTTATGAAGGATAAACGCGGTGCGGTTATTGCAGTGGATCCGAACAATGGCGACATATTATGCATGGTTTCAAATCCTGATTTTGATTTAAATATTTTTTCAGGACCGACAGACCCAAAAGTTTTAAATGATTTAATGAATGATAAAGATAAGCCGTTATTTAACCGCGTTACGATGACAAACTATCCTCCCGGCTCAACCTGGAAGATGATGATGGGAATGGCAGGATTTGCATCGGGAAAAATTACTCCGACTTCTTTAATAAACTGTCCCGGCGGATTTGTATTTGGCAACAGAGCGTTCGAAGACCATGGCGCATATGGCTCAATAAATCTTACACGCGCTTTAGAAGTTTCTGCAAACGTATTTTTTTATAAGCTTGTTCTTGATATAGGGCTCGATAATTATTATAAATACAGCAGCATGTTTGGCTTCGGACAAAAAACGGGGATTGATATTCCGGAAGAACTTCCGGGGAGACTGCCATCAACTGAATATTATAACAAAGTGTACGGTGTTGGAAAATGGACTGAAGGTTATCTTGTAAGCTTAGGCATCGGACAGGGTGAACTCGGGGTTACTCCCGTTCAGATGGTAGCATATACTGCCGCGATTGCTATGAATGGTTTATATAATACTCCGCATTTTGTGAATAAAATTGTTAACACAAATACTAAAGAAGAGATTTACCCTAAGTTTGATAGCCGCAAAATTGATTTTCCTCAAAAATGGTATGAAGCTGTTAAAAAAGGAATGTATCTTGCTGTAAATGGCGAGGGAACTGCACGCGGTATAAAAAATGAAGAGTTTATACTTGCTGGCAAAACAGGAACTGCACAAACACAGGGTAATAACCACTCCTGGTTCGTGGGGTTTGCTCCTTACGATAATCCCAAAATTGCAATTTGTGTTCTTGGTGAAAACCTCGGGTGGGGTGCGTCTTTTGGTGCTCCTACTGCAGGCGCAATTATGATTAAGTATTTAAGCGGAAGAGATGTATTTAATCCGGATGATCAGACAGTATTTAACGTAAGAGATTAAAAATTTATAATTTAAATTTATTGAAAGATTTTATAAAAAGATTTGATGCGTTGTTGATGCTTGTAGCATTCTCGATTGTATCGGTCGGGCTTGTCGCAATCTATAGTGCAACGTTCACGAGTGATTCAGGTTCTGATTATTTTTCACGTCAGCTTTTATTTGCCTGCATTGGTGCAGTAATTATGATTGTAATTTCTTATCTGCCTCCGAAGTACATCAGTAAAATAACATATTATCTTTACGGGCTTTCAATAGTTCTTCTTGCTCTTGTTCTGATAATGGGAAAGAAAATTTCGGGACAAAGGAGCTGGTTTAGCGTTGGTGGGTTTGGAATTCAACCGTCCGAGTTTGCAAAGCTCACAACCATAATGGCGCTTGCAACTTTTCTTTCTACTGAAGAAGGAGAATTGAAGTTAGGTAGTCTTAAAAATTTTCTTATTGCAATTGGTATAGTTTTACTTCCCGTTGGTCTGATAATGAAACAACCTGACATGGGAACTGCACTTGTATTTCTTTCATTTATAATCCCCGTTTTCTTTTGGGCGGGCTTATCTCCATACTGGATTTTGACATTTATAGCCCCGATAATAATTGCAATCGCCGCATTTTTCGGAAATATTTATTTCTTCATCTTGCTTGGCATTTTAGCGCTGGTGTTTTTCTCATTCAAAAAGAACATTATACTTACGTCTATTATAATTGTAATAAATCTTGCTGTCGGCTTTTCGACAAATTATGCTTATAGTAAGCTTCAGCCATATCAACAACGAAGAATAATGGCAGTATTTGACCCTACTACCGACCCGCTCGGCAGCGGTTATAACGTTATTCAATCAAAGGTGGCAATCGGCTCAGGCGGAATTTTCGGCAAAGGTTATTTGCAGGGAACACAGACGCAGCTTAAATTTATTCCCGAGCAATGGACAGATTTTATTTTCTGTATGATTGGAGAAGAGTTTGGTTTCATTGGAGCACTGCTTATAATTATACTTTATGTTATTCTTATAATACGGTTAATTAATAATGCATATCTCTGCCGGAATGGATTTCTTGGAATTTGCTGCATAGGTTTTGCGAGTATTTTTCTTTTTCATTTATTCATTAACATCGGAATGACGATTGGGTTGATGCCAGTTATCGGTATTCCTCTTCCTCTTGTGAGTTATGGGGTTTCATCCCTGCTATCATTTATGATTATGATAGGCATCGGGATGAATGCATACAGAAACAGAAACATTTACATATAAAATATAAATGATATTATCCGACAAACAGATTTTAGCCGAGATAAAGAAAAAAAATATCGTCATAAAGCCATATGACAGAAAAAATCTCGGAACCAACAGCTATGACGTTCATCTTGGTGAATGGCTTGCAACTTATGAAGATGAAATAATCGATGCAAAGAAACACAATAAGATAAAAAAATTTAAAATTCCAAAAGAAGGATATGTTCTTTTGCCGACTCATTTATATCTTGGAGTTACAAAAGAATATACAGAAACATTGACAACCGTTCCGTTTCTTGAGGGTAAGTCGAGCGTCGGACGTTTAGGAATAGACATTCACGCAACTGCAGGAAAAGGCGATGTTGGATTTAAAAATTACTGGACACTTGAAATATCCGTAAAAATGCCTGTAAAGGTTTATTACGGAATGCCGATTGGTCAATTGATTTACTTCGCAGTCGATGGAGATGTTCTGACTCCTTATGATAAAAAATCTTCTGCAAAGTATAACAAAAAAACTGTTCATCCCGTTGAATCAATGATGTGGAAAAATAAATTCTAAATTTCTTTTACTTGTGAAGTCATTCCCGCGCAGGCGGGAATCCCAGTACTTATCAATTATCAAATAGTGCCATATATAGCCAAACTTAGAAAAGTCATTAAAAACAACAACTCCAATGTTGTTATTGGTCTTGACACAGACGTCGAAAAAATCCCCGATTTCTTCAAAAAAGCTAAAGACCCCGTTTATGCGTTTAATAATTATATAGTTGCAATTACCTCAAGGATGGTTGCAGGATATAAAATAAACATAGCTTTTTATGAAACACCTAACGGTCTCAGGTCGTTAGAAAAGTTACTTGTGAATATTCCATCACATATGATAAAAATTGCAGATGCAAAACGCGGCGACATTGAAAATACATCTGAGCTTTACGCAAGAACATATTTCGATATGTATGATTTCGATGCAATAACTGCGGCTCCATATATGGGTGAAGATTCGATTAAACCTTTTCTTAAAAGAAAGGACAAATATGTATATCTTCTTGCTTTGACTTCAAATCCGGGAGGGAAAGATTTTCAATATCTGAAAGCAGGAACAAAATATTTATATCAATGGGTTATAGATAGAAGCAAGAAGTGGGGAAACAACCTTGGGTATGTGTTCGGCGCAAATTATGAAAAAGAAATAGATGAGTTCACAAAGAAAAACAAAAATACGTCTTTGCTTATACCGGGCGTTGGTACTCAGCATGGTGACGCAAGCAAGCTTCTGAAATCCCTGCACAATAAATTATTTCTTATAAACTCAAGCAGGGGAATAATTTACTCCGCTCCTAAGAATTGCAAGCAGAGAGAATTTGAAGACTGCGTTTATAATGCAGCAAAAGAGTTGAACAGTAAAATAAATTCGGTTAAAATAAAATAATTTTAAAATGATGAAAAAATCAATCATAGCGTCATTTCTCCTCTCATTCATTTTTTTATACGGGTGCGGAAAAGAAGAAACTACAACAACGACATCGCTTCAAGGAGGAATAAAAGGCGGAGGCATTTATAAAATAAATGAGCTTGAAGACATCAGAAGCTTAGACCCTGTTGGAATTACCGATGTAGTTTCTCATCATGTTGGTCACCAGATATATGATGCTTTGCTTGATTTGGATACTAATCTTCAAATCGTTCCCCAATTGGCTCAAAGCTATGATATTTCTCCCGATGGGACTTTATATACTTTTCATTTAAGAGATAATTCATTCTTTCAGGACAATGCCTGTTTCCCTGACGGCAAAGGTAGAAAAGTAACTGCAAAGGATGTAAAATATTCTCATGACAGGATTTGCGATGCAAGGACAAGCTCAAGAGGTTTCAATTATTTTGTAAATTACGTTGAAGGAGCGCAGGCATATTACGACGCTACAGTGGCAGCAGGTCAGACAGGAACTCCAAAAGTAAATGGTGTTTCAGGATTCATTTATGTGAATGATTCGACATATCAGATTAAGCTTATAAAACCTTTTGCTCCGTTTATTTATTATGTTACTCTCGCGGTTGCATATATTGTCCCGAAGGAAGCTATCGACAAATACGGAAAAGATTTTTTCCAGAACCCGGTTGGAAGCGGACCATTCAGTTTTGTGAACTGGATTCCTGACCAGGAATTAAATTTAAAGCGTAATCCTAATTACTGGGAAAAGGATGCTGCCGGAAATCAGATACCTTATATCGACGGTGCTAAATTCAAGTTTATAAAAGACCTTGACCAGCAGCTGCTCGAATTCAAAAACGGAAATTTAGATGAAAGCTATAGAATCCCGAATGCAATTTTCAAAACTATTGTCGATGACAATAAGCAACTGACTCCGGAGTATTCACAGTTTGTTCTGCAAAGAACACCATCGCTTGCACTTCAGTTTTACGGATTTCTTGTAATAAAAAGTCCTTTCAATAACGAAAAACTTCGTCAGGCAATAAACTATGCAGTCGACAGAGAAAAGATTATTAAATATGTTCTGAACGGTCAGGGATTTATGGGAGCAATTTACGGAATCGTTCCTCCTGCAATGCCTGATTATAATTATAAGCTTATAAAAGGTTATTCATATGACTTGGCAAAGGCAAAACAGCTTCTTGCTGAAGCGGGCTATCCTGATGGTAAAGGGCTGGATATAACATTAAATATTAATTCAGGTGGTGATAGAAATATTCAGATTGCCGAAGCAATCCAAAATATGTTAAAAGATGTTGGTATAAATATGAAATTGCAACAAACGCCATTTGCTCAGCATTTGAATAATATCGACGAAGGAAAAGCAGATTTTTACCGTTTAGGGTGGATTGCTGATTATCCAGACCCCGAAACTTTCCTGAATCTATATTATGGCAAAAATGTGCCTGCAAATCCGAATGATTTAAGCCCAGTTAACTCAACCAGGTATATAAATGCTGAGTTTGACCGTCTTTTTGAACAGGCAATTGTAACACAGGATAAGGCAGCCAGATACCGTTTATATGAACAGGCAGAGCAAATAGCGGTTTCTCAGGCACCAATGCTGTATATTTATTATGATGAAGATTACAGAATGCTCCAGCCGTTCGTGAGAGGGTATGTTTTAGACCCTATGCACCGTGTCAATTTCCGACATTTATGGCTTGATAAATAGATATTTTTGTCATATTTTTATTAACCAAAGTCGTAAAATGTTCTTTATTTTACATTTTCACTTAATTAAAAAAAGGAAATTAAATGCACTTAAAAAAATCTTTCCTATCAATATTATCAATCGTTTTTTTCTTGGTAATGATGACAGGAAGTTCCTCAGCTCAGGAATCGAGTGCTAACCTTAAAAAGGGTGTTACCGGTAACAAAAATTCTAAATTAGTCGCCAGCAACACCTTAGCAGATAAAGTTAAGATAGATAAGGTTAATCTCGAGTCCCTTTCAAGCTCTCTAAGCAGATTCGTTCCGAAATTGGAAAGCAACACTGCTGACAGAGACGAAGTAATGTACAAAGTTATTGAATATCTAAACACTCCATATCTCTGGGGTGGAACCTCCAAACGCGGTATCGATTGTTCTGCTTTTGTTCAATCTGTTATGTATCAGGCATTAGGCGTTTCTATTCCGAGAACCTCACTTGAGCAGTCAGGTGTAGGTGTCGATGTTTCAACCGAAGAGTTGAAATTCGGAGACTTGTTGTTTTTCGATACAATGAACAAAGGAAGAGTAACCCACGTAGGTATTTATCTACAGGATGGATATTTTGTGCACTCAGGTTCAAGAACCGGAGTTGCAGTAGCTGAGCTCGGCAGTGAATTCTATACAAGGACTTTTTTAAAAGCTAAAAGAGTTATCGAAGAACCGCAGCAAAATTGAGTAATACTTAAAATTTGAACTTAATAAAGTCTCACTAATTAGTATAATGGTGAGACTTTTTTTTTGTGTCATTCTGAGCGCAAGCGAAGAATCCCCTTATTGATGATATGTGGGTTTACATAACTAAGAATTTTCTCTATTCAATTTTAATAATAATCGGCGTAATTACGGTCACGTTTTGTCTTCTTTATGTAATTCCGGGCGACCCTGCAAGAATGCTTTTAGGGCAGAGGGCTGACGTGAAATCTGTTGAAGCAGTAAAAGAAGAGCTTGGCTTAAACAAACCGATTTATGTTCAGTATGTGGATTTTTTATATAAAGCTGTTCAGGGAAACCTCGGCAGGTCATATTCAACAAACAGGGAAGTAGTAAAGACAATTCTGGATAAATTTCCTGCAACTGCACTTCTTGCAACAAGCGCGTTATTTCTTTCAACAATTTTAGGTGTTTTAATAGGAATTATATCGTCAATTAAACGGTATTCCATTATAGATAACGCGTCGATGATTTTTGCACTTATTGGTATATCAATACCTCAATTTGTGTTTGCTCTTATAATGGTCTTGATTTTCGGTGCAGTTTTGAAATGGTTTCCAATATCTGGATATATAACTCAGGGCTGGGACCATTTAATTTTACCAATGGTAACTCTTGCGTTAAGACCGCTTGCGATTATCGCGCGAATGACGCGGTCTTCAATGATGGATGTGATGAGCTCTGATTATGTGCGAACGGCAAAGGCAAAAGGACTTAGCAGCGGAAAAGTTATTTTCAAGCATACATTGAGAAATGCACTTAATCCCGTTATAACGACTCTTAGCGCATCACTTGCGGCGACACTTGGCGGAGCATTTTTTATAGAATATATTTTCAACTGGCCCGGCATCGGACTGCTTGCGGTTGATGCAATTTTAAAACTTGATTTTCCGGTTATTCAGGGAACGGTTTTATTCAGCGCAGTAATATTCGTTGTAATAAATTTCTTTGTTGATATTATTTATGCGTGGTTAGATCCAAAGGTAAAATTGTCATGACGGATATAGGAACAGAGCTAAACCAGGAACTTAAGAACGAAGCGAAAGATGAAGCTAATGACAAGATGGTCGTTATTCCTGATGATGGCATAGGTCATAGTTTATGGTATTATTCATGGAAGCGGCTCAAACGTAATAAGCTTGCAATGTCAGGTTTGTGGGTTCTTGTGATGCTTGTAATCGTTGCAATCTTTGCGCCGTTTATCGCTCCATTTAACCCCAATGACCAAATTTTAGAGTTCTCGACAAAACCAATCGGTTTCAAAGGTGATGTGCTTGTAAAAAAAGAATTAGACCAGAACGGCGAGACACAGTATATAGCCATAAAAGGCATAATTAGCCAGACTGATAATTCAATAACATATACAGATTATAACAATCAGCAGCAGACGATTTCAAAAGCAGAGTTAAATCCAGAAAATCCATACAAGCAATTAACATTTTTGCTCGGTACGGATAGATTTGGCAGAGATGTATTAAGCAGGTTAATTTACGGAAGCAGAATCAGCTTAACTGTCGGATTGATTTCTGAAAGCATTGCAATCATATTAGGGTTACTGTTCGGTTCGATTGCGGGATTTTTCAGAGGACCTGCGGATAAATTTATTATGTGGTTAATAAACGTCGTATGGGCGTTTCCTTCTATTTTATTTGTAATTGCAATTTCAGTTGTTTTGGGAAAAGGTTTCTGGCAGGCATTTGTTGCAATTGGTTTAACGGCATGGGTTGATGTTGCGAGAATTGTAAGAGGACAAATTTTTTCAATAAGGGAAAGTGAGTATATTGAAGCAACTAAAGCAGTGGGTTTTAAATCACCAAGAATAATTATCAGACATATTTTGCCAAACTGCTTAGGTCCCGTTATTATTACCGGAACAGTAGGACTTGCAACAGCGATTATATTCGAAGCAAGCTTAAGCTTTTTAGGACTTGGTGTTCAGCCGCCGACTGCAAGCTGGGGAAATATGATTTATGACGGATATAAATATTTAATTGCCGGCTCTAACTGGGGACTTGCAGTATTTCCTTCGATAGCAATTATGATAACCGTATTTTCAGTCAATCTTTTTGGTGATGGTATCCGTGATGCGCTTGACCCGAAACTAAAAAGCTAACCTGTTGTGAAAAAATCCGAACAGTTTATATATTTATATTTTTTAAGCAAAATTAACAGGTTAGGCAATGTCAGAATTCTGAATATTTTGAGTTCTGCAGATACTTATGAGAAGCTTGCAGGTCTTTCAATAAGAGAACTTAGAAGAATCGAAAGAATCGATGAGAAAATTGCGAATGAGATTTTAAAAGCACAAAATCATTATAAAAAATTCAGGTCAGAAGCTGAAAATCTGATAGAAATTTGTGCTAAGAAAAATATAAATATTTTAACGATATTTGATGAGGAGTATCCTGCAAATTTGAGGAATATTTTCGACCCGCCAATTGTTCTTTACTATAGGGGGAAATTAACTCAAGAGGACAAATATTCAATAAGCATTGTCGGGACAAGAATTGCAACCGAGTATGGAAAATCTGTTTGCAGCAAGCTTGTCGATTCGCTTTCAAAATATGAAATTCCTGTAATCAGCGGTTTCGCAAAGGGAATTGATTCAATTGCTCACAAAAAATGCATTGATAACGGAAACCTGACTTATGCGGTTTTCGGAAGCGGTGTTGACGTTGTTTATCCTGCTGAAAATAGAAAGCTTTATAATGAAATAATTGAAACGGGTGCTGTGATTTCCGAATTTGAGCCCGGCACGGGTCCTGAAAAAGTTAATTTTCCGAAACGCAACAGGTTAATAAGTGGAATAAGTTTAGGGACAGTAATTATAGAAACAGGAATAAAAGGTGGTTCGTTGATAACTGCTGAGTTTGCATTAGACCAGAACAGAGAATTGTTTGCGGTTCCGGGAAATGTAAATTCAAAGCAATCGCAGGGCACGAATGATTTAATTAAGAAAGGCACGGCGAAGCTGATAAATAATGTTGATGATATTCTTGCTGAGCTTCAAAACAAGTTGAAACATAAACTTGAAAATAAATCTGAAAAGAAAGAAGCAATTCCTGCGCATGTGGATTTATCAAAAGATGAAAAAACAATTTTGAGTTTATTAAATTCCGAACCCGTTAATATTGACGTGATAAATGACAAAACAGGAATAAATATTTCTGAATGTCTTGTGCATTTATTGATGCTTGAGTTCAAAGGATTGGTAAGACAGCATCCGGGAAAATTTTTTACCAGGGTTTAATTAAACTGATATAAAAGTGATTGATATTTCGAAATATATAATTGATGACAGGATTTTTTCTGTAAAGTTCAAATGCAATCTCGGTGTATGCAAAGGAGCATGCTGCACAATGTACAGCGAGCTTGGGGCTCCGATTCTGGAAAAAGAGATTGATATAATAAGAAAGAATGTTGAAGCAGTGTCGAAATATCTTAAGAATAAAAATATGAATATTATTAATTCGGAAGGTTTTTATATTAAATATGAAGATAAATATTACCTTAATAATGTTAATGACAGAGATTGTGTATTTTCTTTGTATGAAAACGGAGTTGCAAAATGTTCATTTGAGAAAGCATTTTATAAAGGAGAGATACACTTTAGGAAACCAATATCGTGCAGTTTGTTTCCCATAAGAATTTCCGGAGATGAACGAAATATATTGCGATATGAAAAATTCAGTGAATGCAGTGATGCATTAACTGAAGGCGAAAAAGAAAATGTTACGATTTATGAATTTGTAAAAGACGGATTAATAAATGAATTAGGCGAAGATACTTATAATGAATTAAAATTAATTAATAAAAATTAGATGTTAAAACAAACACAATCACAAAAGTTAAGCCAGAAAATACTTCCGCAGATCATCCAGAGACAGAGTCTTCTTGCTGTTCCGACTATGGCTCTTGAACAATTAATGAAAGCTGAGATGGAACTTAATCCTTTTTTGGAAGACGGTGAAACTCTTGAGACAGAAGATACACAACAGACAGAAGAAAAAGAAACTACTGCGGATGAGCAGGAAGCTCCTGAAGAAGCCAGCAAGGATGACGAATATAATTGGGACGATTATTTTGAAAATGAATCGGATGGATATAAAACACAGAACGAACCGCAGTCGAATGATACCGTGAATTATGATAACATGATAAAGGAAGATTTTTCGCTAACTGATAGTCTTACCTCACAATTATACACGTCTAATCTTTCAGATAAGCAAACTTTTATAGGTGAACATATTATAGGTAATCTTGATGATGACGGCTATTTAAGAGAAACGGATGAAGAGCTTAAAGTTGAGCTTGAAGTTGCAAAGTCGGGAACGGAATTTGAGAATGAAAGCTTTACCGTTGAAGAAATTTGTGAAGTTCTAGAAGTCATAAAGAAATTTGAACCCATCGGAATTGCTTCAAGAAATCTTGTTGAGTGTTTACTGATTCAGCTTGATGAACTTGCACTTGATTCAAGGATCAAAAAATTGTGCGATAAAGTTTTGAATGAATATTTTGAGGAATTCAGATTAAAGAATTATGAAAAAATATGTAAGGAGCTTGATGTTGATCAAAACACCGTCAACAAGATTTTTGAAACCATATCAAAACTGAATCCAAAACCTGGAGCTGCGCAGACGGGATCAGAGCAGGGATATATTTATCCTGATTTGATTGTTACGAAACAAAATGATGAATATGTTGTTTCATTAAATGATAAGGGTGTTCCGAATTTAAGACTGAACAATGCTTACAAGAATATGATTCTCAATGATAAGCAGAACTTAAATAAGGAAACGAAAGATTTTGTTGCAAATAACTTTGAGCGGGCTAAATGGTTTATAGATGCGATAAAATCAAGACGTGAGACGATGATCAAAGTTATGAACAGCATCCTTATAAGACAGTATGATTTTTTTGAAAAAATGGGTGAGGGATTGAAGCCTATGTATGAAAAAGACGTCGCGGAAGATATTCAAATGGATATTTCTACAGTCAGCAGGACTGTTCGTGGAAAATATGTCCAGACTGATTTTGGAATTTATGAATTGAAATTCTTCTTCAGTAATTATCTTACAAACGAAGAAGGTGATGATGTCTCTACAAAAGAAATTAAAAATAAAATTAAAGCTATAATCGAGGGTGAAGACAGCGCAAAACCGTTCACTGATGATGAGCTTGCAAAAGAACTTTCGAAATCCGGATATAAAATTGCACGAAGAACGGTCGCTAAATACCGGGAAGCAATGAACATTCAGAAAGCGAGATTAAGAAGAAAGTTATAAGAAAATTATGAGTAAAAAAGAAAACAAAAAACAAAAATTGAGAATACGTTCTACAACTGTTATAGGTGTCATTAAAGACGGGAAGGCAGTAATCGGCAGTGACGGTCAGGTTACTATGGGCAATACCGTTATGAAACACACAACAAAAAAAGTTAGAAAGCTTTATAATGACAGGGTGCTTGCAGGATTTGCCGGTGCAACTTCTGATGCATTTACATTGTTTGAAAGGTTTGAAAGCAAATTAAACGAATATAAGGGAAATTTATCGAGAGCCGCAGTTGAACTTGCCAAGGAGTGGAGAACTGATAAGTATTTAAGAAAACTTGAAGCATTGCTTGCTGTTTTAGACAAAGAAAAAGCTTTGATAATCTCCGGAACAGGTGATATAATTGAACCGGATGATAAGATTGTTGCAATAGGTTCTGGCGGACAATTTGCACTTGTTGCTGCAAGAATGCTGATAAAATATTCGAAACTTTCCGCCAAGCAAGTAGTCGAAGAATCTTTAAATCAAGCTGCAGACATTTGCATATATACGAACAATAACATATCAATTGAAGAATTAAATTGAGGAATTGAATTATAAAAATGGAATTAGAAAAAACGACAGAAAAACCAAAAGACAAAACTAAAAAAATAAGTTTGAGTTCAGTTATAAAAAACGGTAATTCAAAAAATATATCCATAAACCAGCTGACACCTTCAGAAATCGTCGCTGAATTGGATAAATATATAATCGGTCAGAGAAATGCGAAAAAATCTGTTGCTATTGCTCTGCGAAACAGATGGCGAAGACAATCCGTAACGGATAAACTGCGTGATGAGATTATGCCGAATAATATTATTATGATTGGACCAACAGGAGTCGGAAAAACTGAAATAGCAAGGAGAATCTCTAAACTTGCTAACGCTCCGTTTTTGAAAGTAGAGGCATCAAAATTTACAGAAGTCGGTTATGTCGGACGTGACGTTGAGTCTATGGTTCGTGAAATCACCGACCAGTCGGTAAATATGGTGAAGACAGACAGGATGAAAGAAGTCCAGAAGAAAGCTGAAGAAAATGCAATTGAAAGAATCCTGGATATTTTACTTCCACCTGTCAGAAAAAAAGCAGGAGAAGCGGCAGTTGCAGCTTCGGACAATGCTGTCGAAACTCACAATGAAGAAGATTCATATCAAAATACAAGAGCTAAGCTGCGCGAACAGCTTCTTCAGGGAAAGCTTGAAAGCAGACAGATTGAGCTTGATATAACTGCTGAAAATTTTCCTATGCTTCAGGTATTGGGACCTGTCGGATTAGATGATATGGGATTAAATTTAGGAGAAATGTTCGGGAATATGATGCCGAAAAAACAAAAGAAAAGAAAACTCACTGTTTCTGAAGCTAAAAAAGTTCTTACTCAGGAAGAATCAGGTAAGCTTATTGATATGGACAGCGTTATAAAAGAAGCAATTGATAAAGTTCAAAATTCAGGAATTATCTTTATAGATGAAATTGACAAGATTGCAGGCAAGCAAAGCCAAAACTCTAATCCCGACGTTTCACGTGAAGGTGTGCAGAGAGATTTGCTTCCGATTGTAGAAGGTTCAACGGTAGTTACAAAATACGGCTCAGTCAAAACTGACCATGTATTATTCATTGCATCAGGTGCGTTTCACGTTTCAAAGCCAAGCGATTTAATTCCCGAACTTCAGGGAAGATTTCCGATAAGAGTCGAGCTTGATAGTCTTGGTTATGAAGAATTTTATCAGATACTTACACAACCTGAAAATGCTTTGATAAAACAATATACCGCGCTTCTGAAAACAGAGGGTGTTGATATTGTTTTCAAAGATGACAGTATTATGGAAGTAGCGAAAATTGCTGCCGAAGTTAATGAGAATGTAGAAAACATCGGGGCAAGAAGATTGCACACCATTTTGTCTAATCTATTGGAAGATTTATTGTTTGAAATACCTGATAAAAACAAAAAGAAAAAGATTGAAATCGACAGGGAATTAGTATTGAAAAAATTAGGAACAATTGTGAAAGATAGAGATTTAAGCAGATATATATTGTAATAATATGATAAAATTTTGCTTTAACATATTCCTCATAACCGGATTATTTTTCTGCAACTTACAGGCGCAAGTTAAAGAACGTTCGAGCAGCTCATATCCTTATGCCGGTATCGGATATTCATTTGTAATCTTTACAGATTCCAAAGTTTCTGATATTTATCCATTTTTGGATTTTAATAATAATAGCTTCTTAAGTGAAATAAACCCATTTTTTGGAGTAAGAATAAATGAAAAAGTTGCAGTTGAGTTATCGCCCTCATTTGTTTTTACGACTGCCCACAGCAATAAAGGTTTTGCATTTACTCAGAACAATCAAACATTATATTATCTTCCGAGCGAGACAAGTTTATTCTCCCTGCCGATTAATTTTAACGTAAAAGTATACCCGTTCACTGCTGATATGTTATTTTTTGTAAGCAATATTTATTTTACCGGTGGAGGCGGTCCGATATACATCAAAGAAAAATATACAAACTACAGATACACAAACAGTAATTTTACCGGTTTTGTTGATATTCAGACGGCTGAGAACTCAATGTGGAAAGCTCATTACTCGATGGGAGTCGGATATGGTTCGCTTTCAAGATTCGGATATAACTTTGAGGTATCGTATAGGTTGGTACCTCTTAGTCCTGATAATCAGAAACCCGTTGTGTCCTCTCTTGCGAATAATTTCAACTCCGTTAATTTATCCGCAAGGATAACATTTAATTTTTAATGGTTTCTTAAAAGCTCTCTTGCAATTACAATTCTCTGAATTTCGCTTGTGCCTTCATAAATTTCCGTAATCTTTGCATCTCGCAAATATCTTTCAACTAAATATTCTCTTACATAACCATAACCACCGTGAACCTGAATTGCCTCAAGCGTATTAGCGACCGCAACTTTACTTGTATAAAGCTTTGCCATTGCAGCCTCTTTTATGTATGCTTCACCTTCGTCTTTAGCAAGAGCAGCTTTATAAAGCAATAATCTTGCAGCTTGTGTGTTTACTGCCATATCGGCAAGCTTGAATTGGATTGCCTGCAGGTCAGCAATCGGTTTATCAAATGCTTTTCTCTGTTTTGAATATTTCACCGCAGCTTCGAGCGATGCTTGAGCAATACCAAGCGCCTGAGCCCCGATACCTATTCTTCCTCCGTTAAGGGTTTCCATCGCAAACTTAAATCCCTGACCTTCTTCACCGAGAAGATTTGCAACCGGAACACGGACATTATTCAAACCTATTGATGTAGTATCAGAACCTCTGATTCCGAGTTTATCTTCTTTAACACCAATTTCTACACCGGGAAAATTTTTCTCGACAAGAAAAGTAGAAATGCCCTTATGTCCTTTATCAGGTTGTGTCATTGCCTGCATAAAATAAACATCAGCTGTGCTGCCGTTTGTTATCCAGTTTTTCATTCCATTTAGAACGAAATAATCACCTTCACGTACACCTGTTGTTCGCTGAGCTGTCGCATCACTTCCTGCTTCGGGTTCTGACAAGCAAAATGCTCCGAGCATTTGTCCTGAGGCAAGAGGTTTCAGGTATCTTTCCTTTTGGTCATTGGTTCCCCATTTGTTAATACCGTAACAAACAAGAGAATTATTAACAGACATTATTACGCCCACAGAAGCGTCAACTTTAGAGATTTCTTCAAGTGCAAGAACATAGCACATAGTATCAAGACCTGCGCCACCCCACTCGGGAGGAACCATCATGCCCATGAACCCAAGTTCTCCCATTTTTTTGACGATGTCATATGGAAACTCGGCTTTAATGTCACGCTGTATTTGCGTTGGAGCAATTTCATTCTCGGCAAAATCTTTTGCCGCATCTCGTATTTGTATTTGCTCTTCAGTGAGTTCGAAATTCATTTGAGTAATAAGGATTTAATTTAATGAAGTTTTCCCGCAAAGCAGGAATATCAATTTAGTTTTTAATTATTTTTGAGAATAGTCATAAAATCCTCGTCCCGATTTTCTTCCGAGATATCCGGCTGCTACCATTTTTTTGAGCAGGGGACAAGGTCTGTATTTTGAATCTCCAAGACCGTTATGTAAAACTTCCATAATGGACAAGCAAACATCAAGCCCGATAAAATCAGCGAGCGTCAAAGGTCCCATAGGATGATTCATTCCAAGCTTCATTACGGTATCGATTGCTTCGGGTGTTGCAACACCTTCCATAACGCAATACATAGCTTCGTTCAGCATCGGAAGCAAAATTCTGTTTGAAATAAAGCCGGGATAATCCTGTACCTCGACCGGTACTTTTTCGATTTTCTCCGTCAAAGTTTTAATCGTGTCATAAGTTTCCTGTGAAGTTGCAAGCCCGCGTATTATTTCCACCAGCTTCATCAACGGAACAGGATTCATGAAGTGCATACCGATAACCTTATCGGCTCGTTTTGTAACCGCTGCAATCTCAGTTATAGATATTGAAGACGTATTTGATGCAAGAATTGTTTCAGGTTTGCATGCTGAATCTAAATCTTGAAATATTTTTTTCTTTATATCGAAATTTTCAGAAGCTGCCTCAATAACTAAATCAGAATCTTTTGCATCTTTTAAATCAAGCGATGTTTTGATATTTGCGAGAGTAGCATTCTTTTGTTCTTCGGTTACAGTTCCTTTTTTTATCTGCCTGTCAATGTTTCCTGAAATGGTTTTCAAAGCTCTATCAAGAAATTCCTGTTTGATGTCAATTAAATTTACTTTATATCCGAACTGCGCGAACACGTGAGCAATCCCATTGCCCATCGTTCCCGAACCTATGACTGTTATGTTTTTTATTTCCATTTATGTTAGTTTTGCCGTTGTTGGTGTTTTCACCAACAACAATTAATATTTAAACAGCTTCAACAATAATTGCGCTTGCTTCACCACCACCGATGCAGAGTGTCGCAAGACCACGTTTTGCTCCGCGATTTTTCATTGCATAAAGAAGCGTAGTCAAAATTCTCGCGCCGCTTCCGCCGATAGGATGCCCGAGTGCAACCGCTCCGCCATTAACGTTTACTTTTGCAGGGTCAAGTCCTGCGATTTTATTAACTGCATGTGCCTGAACGGCGAAAGCTTCGTTTGCTTCAATTAAATCCAAATCTTTTACTTCAAGTCCTGCTTTTTTAAGAACTTTTTGAATTGCATAAGCAGGCGCTGTGGTGAACAGTTCAGGTTTTTGAGCGAATGAATCCTGTGCAACAATTTTGGCGAGTGGTTTCAAGCCAAGCTCTTTTGCTTTATCAGCAGACATTATAACCAAAGCAGCAGCGCCGTCGTTAATCTTCGAAGAGTTAAAGGCAGTTACAGTTCCTTGCTTATCAAAAGCAGGTTTTAATCCTTTGCCTTTTTCAAAATCAACACGTTTAAGTTCATCATCTTCCGCAACAACTGTTGTTCCTTTTCTGTCTGTGATTTCAACAGGAACGATTTCTTCTTTAAACAAACCTTCCTTTTGTGCTTTCAAGGCGCGATTATAACTTTCGATTGCAAATTCATCCTGCTCAGCTCGTGAAATTTTCATGTCGGCTGCAGTTTTTTCTGCTGCTGTTCCCATGTGAAAATCATTATATACATCCCACAAACCGTCATGAACCATACCGTCGATGATTTTTGAGTTACCCATTCTGTAACCGGTTCGTGCTTTATCGAGATAATAGGGAACATTGCTCATAGATTCAAATCCGCCTGCAACAACAATTTCAGCATCACCGCATTTGATTGCCTGGTCAGCAAGCATTACAGCTTTTAAACCTGAACCGCAAACTTTGTTGATTGTCATGCACGGAACTGAATCGGGAATGCCCGAATAAATCGCTGCCTGTCTTGCAGGTGCCTGACCGAGTCCGGCAGGGAGAACGCATCCCATTATGACTTCTGAAACATCTTCAGGTTTTATTCCAGCTTTTTTGATTGCTTCTTTAATTGCAATTGCGCCAAGCTTTGGTGATGATAATGATGACAGTGACCCTTGAAAACTTCCAATCGGTGTTCTTGCTGCCGATACTATTACTACTTCTTTCATTTTATTATTATTTAATTTTAAATTCTTCTTTGTGTCATTCTGAGCGGAGCGAAGAATCCCCCTAACTTTGGGAATGGGATCCTTCGTTTCACTCAGGATGACAGTAAATTATGGCTGTGTTGCTTTAATTATCTCAATAAAGCTGTCTGCTTTTAAGCTTGCTCCGCCGATTAATCCGCCGTCGATGTCGGATTCCGATAAAAGCTCTTTACAGTTTTTATCGTTTAAGCTTCCGCCGTATAAAATCTTTATGTTGTCGGCATTATTTTGATTATACAACTTTGCAATGACCGAACGTATATGTTTGTGCATTTCGTTTGCCTGCTGGGGAGTTGCATTTTGTCCAGTGCCGATTGCCCAAACAGGTTCATAAGCTATCACAACATTGTTTAAGTCTGAAATATCTTTTAAACCTTTAATAAGCTGATTTTCAACAACTTCATTCTGCTTTCCGCTATTTCGTTCTTCAAGAGTTTCACCGACACATAAAATTGGTTTTAAGTCAAACTCTAATGCTTTAATTATTTTTTTATTAACGATTTCATCGTTCTCGCCGAAATATTTTCGGCGTTCGCTGTGTCCGATGATTGCATATTCACATCCGATTACTTTAAGCATTGAAGCAGAAATTTCTCCTGTGTATGCGCCATTATTTTCATAAGATAAATTCTGTGCGCCAAGCAAAATTTGAGAATCTTTAATTACATCCTCGACCGCATTCAAAGAAACAAAAGTAGGACAGAGAAGAACGTCGGTATATTCAAAATATTTTTTATCGGTTTTTTCTAAAATCGTCTTTGCAAGCTCACGCGATTCGGTTATGTCCAAATTCATTTTCCAGTTGCCTGCAATCAGTTTTTTTCTCATTCAGTATTTTTATGTTATGCTTCTTCTAAATTTTTTATTAACAGCTCATTAACTTTTTGGGGGTTAGCTTTGCCTTTGCTTTCTTTCATAATCTTACCGACAAAAACTCCTATTAATTTTTTCTCACCGGCTTTGTATCTGCTGACTTCTGATGAATTTTCACTTAAAATCTTTTTGATAATATCATTTATGAAACCATCATCGGAAACCTGAATTAAATTTTTTTCTTTTATAATCTCACTTGCACTTTTACCTGTCTCATACATTTCTGCTAAGACTTCTTTAGCGGTATTATTATTTATTTCTTTTCGATTCAAATAATTGATAAGCTCAGAAAGATTAGCAGGTTTCAATTTTAAGTCATGAAGCTCAAGTTTATTTTCATTTAATATTCTCAAAATTTCAGTCTGAACCCAGTTGCTTACAGTTTTGAATGAATTTTCATTTTTTGCTTCGAGTGAGTTCACGACATCTTCATAATATTTACTTAGCTCTTTGCTCTGAATCAGAATATCTGCATCATAATCTGAAAGCTTATATTCTTTCTTAAATCTTTCTTTCTTTGCTTCAGGGAATTCAGGTAGTCCTGATTTTATTTCACTCAGCCATTTTTCAGTTACTTCAACATAAACTAAATCCGGCTCGGGAAAATATCTGTAATCATGCGCTTCTTCCTTTGTCCGTGTAGATGAAGTTTTTTTATGAACAGAATCGAAAGTCATGGTATTGTAAAATACTTTTTGACCTGATTCGATTACTTCGATTTGTCGGGTTATCTCTGCTTCAAGCGCATCGGAAACATTCCTAAAAGAATTAAGATTTTTAATTTCTGTTCTTGTCCCAAATTTTTGCGTTCCATACTCGCGAATAGAAATATTTGCATCACATCGCAAAGAACCCTCTTCCATATTGCCGTCGTTTATGTCAAGATAAACCAATAGCTGTCTGATTTTTTGTAAATATGCAACAGCTTCTTCGGTCGAGCGGATATCGGGTTCGCTAACGATTTCAATAAGCGGAACTCCGCAACGATTAAAATCAATTAATGAGTCATCATCGGAAAAATCATGAATGGATTTTCCTGCATCTTCTTCCATGTGGATTCGGGTAATGTCGATTCTCTTTGCCTCACCATCTTTCAGATTAATATTCAAAAATCCATCATAGCAAATCGGAGTATCAAACTGAGTTATCTGATATCCTTTTGAAAGGTCGGGGTAAAAATAATTTTTACGAGCGAACATCGAACGTTCACGAATCTTGCAGTTTAATGCAAGCCCCATTTTTAAAATGAACGTAACCAAATCATGATTCAAAACGGGCAGAGTTCCGGGATGTCCGAGACAAACGGGACATATGTTTGAATTTGCGGGCGCGCTGAACTCAGTCGAGCATCTGCAAAACGCCTTCGAGTGCGTCTTCATCTGCGCGTGAACTTCAAGTCCGATTACAGGTTCATATTTATCTTTATATAACTTCAATATATAACTTCAATTTAGGTTAAATTTTTTGAAACTCTTTTATATTCTTTTATTGCAATTTCTCTTGCGATCAAATGCTCGACCACCGGCTTCGGATAATCTTTCCCGATTATCAATCCGCATTTTGCTTGTTCTTCTTTTGTCATTTCCCAGGGAGCATGAATAAACTTAGCATCGACATTTTTCAATTCGGGAATATATTTTTTAATATATTTTCCATCTGAATCAAATTTCTTGCTTTGTGAAACAGGGTTGAAAATTCTGAAATACGGCTGTGCGTCGCATCCTGTTGAAGCACTCCACTGCCAACCTCCGTTATTGTTCGCAAAATCCATGTCAATCAATTTGTCAGCAAAGTATTTTTCGCCTTTGCGCCAGTCAATCATCAAATCTTTTGTAAGGAACATTGCGGTAATCATCCGCACTCTATTGTGCATCCATCCTTCGTTATTCAACTGTCTCATTCCTGCATCGACTATCGGATATCCGGTTCTTCCGTTACACCACTTTTGAAAATCTTTCTCGTTCTTGTTCCAGTTTAACTTATCATATTGCCGTTTGAAAGATTCTTTTTCAATATGCGGAAAATGAAAGCCTATATTGTAATAAAATTCTCTCCACAATAATTCATCTAACCATTTGGAAGCATTTTTATTTACATTAATATTTCGGAAAACTTCTCTTATGCCGATAATTCCGAAATGAAGATAAGGAGAAAGCTTGCTTGTTCCGTTAACGGCAGGAAAGTCTCTATCTGGTTGATAGTTTTTAATTCCCGATTTCAAAAAACGATTTAATTTCTTTATTGCTTCTCTTCTACCGCCTGAAAACTCAGGTGATTTCTTAAACTTATCCTTTTCAGAAGCATAGTTTAAACTCCTAAATTTTTTAAGAATAAATTCGTTAGAACTCTCAAATTTTGAAAAATTTATCTTATATTTTTTAAGTTCTTTCTGATTTAAAATCTTTAAAGCTTTATTTCTGAACGGAGTATAAACCGTATAAGGTTTTCCGTCATCTTTCAATACTTCACTTAAATCAAAAATCGTGCTATCTGCAAATAAATGAAATCTTCCGTTATTCTTTTCTATAACATCTCTTATCTCATCATCGCGCTTTCTACAGTACGGTTCGCATTGCTCTGAGGCATATACATCAATACTTCCTGAGTTCTTACAAATTTTTTCAAAAACTTCTTTACTATTTCCTTCGATTATCTGAAGTTTAAATCCTTTATTATTTAACCCCTCTGATAATTCTTCAAGACATTCATATAAAAATCTTATTCTGGGCTCGCCAAAATAATTAAAAGAATTCTTATTCTTTATGTATAAGAAACAAAATTGGTCTGAAGGTGATATTGAATTTGCAAATTCAAATAAGCTTCTGTTGTCGTATAGTCTCAGGTCTTTCCTGAACCAGAAAACCTTGAGCATTAAACCTGCGGCTTTCTTTCGTTGAATGAATGACTTGTCAGACGAACGAATGTTGCGTTGTTTTTATATTCATCAAGAGTTCTTGAATTAATATAACTCATAGATGACTGCAAACCTTCTTTGTATTCCTGAATAATTTTTTTCACGTCACCGCGATAGGGAACAAGTGACTCTTCACCTTCAATATAATTTTTCTTTTCCTGCTTAACAGCAAACGAAGCGCTTCCGCAATATTTTTTGAAAAGCATGTTGTTGTATTTCAGAACTTCACCCGGTGCCTGTTCGCTCCCTGCAAGAATTCTTCCAAACATAACCGCATCGCAGCCGAGAGCAATAGATTTGCACATTGCTCCCGGAGTATTGATACCGCCGTCTGCAATGATTTTAACATTTGAGTTTAAATCTCTTTTTGCGCTCAATGCACGCAATATAGCATCAACCTGACCAATGCCTATGCCTGATTTAATCGAAGTAGAGCACATTGCCCCGTTGCCGATGCCGACACGAATTGCATCAACCTCAAGCTCGATTAAAAATTTTGTTGTCTCATAACTTGCAACGTTGCCTGCAATTATTTTCAAATCATATTCGGTTATCATTGGCTGAATGCTGTTCAAAAATCTTTCGAGCATTCTCGAACCGCCATTGGCAACATCTATACAGAAAATTTTTACTCCTGCATCTGCAAGCTTTCGCAAGCGTAAAGTATCAGTCTCGGAATTAATTCCGATTGCCGCACCTTTGAAAGGGGTATTGTCTAAATCATTATTTTTAAATTCAAAAACCTGTTCATCAATTGAATTGAATCTGTGGACAATGCCAAGAGTGTTCATATCCGCGAGTGCACGGCTCATTCTGCCTCCGCAAACTGTGTTCATAGGTGATGCGATAATCGGTATGTCGAGTGTTAATCCCAAAAAGTCAACCGACGTATCGCACTCAGCGCGGTGTTCGATGTCCGATATTTTATCAGGAAGCAAAGATATATCGTCATACGTTAATGAATAATCCTGAATAATGTTTTCGTGATTCATAATCTTATTTTATTGTAGCCGAACCCTTCAGGGTTCGAACGAAAGCTAAAGCTTTCGGCTACAAAGTTTAACTAAACATAATTTTGCTGTGAAGCACTAAGCGCTTCAGTAACTTTTTGCGCAGCATCCTGAAGAGTATCGGCTGAAATCAAGTTCAATCCTGATTCATCAAGTATTTTTCTTGCTTCTACTGCATTTGTTCCCTGCAATCTAACAACAACAGGAACACTGATGTTAATATTTTTTGCTGCCTGAATAACACCGTTTGCAACTCTGTCGCAACGAACAATACCGCCGAACACGTTAATCAAAATTGCTTTAACGTTTTTATCCGATAAAATAATTCTGAAACCATTTTCAACTGTTTCTGCAGAAGCAGTACCTCCAACGTCCAAAAAGTTTGCCGGCTCTCCACCCGCAAGCTTAATCAAATCCATTGTCGCCATTGCAAGTCCGGCTCCGTTCACCATACAGCCAACGTTACCGTCCAGTTTAATGTAATTCAGATTATATTTTGAAGCTTCAATCTCAAGCGGGTCTTCTTCGTTGAGGTCACGTAAGTCCATATAATCTTTATGTCTGTAAGACGCATTGTCATCAATCGTAACTTTTGCATCAAGCGCAACGATTTTGTCGTCATTTGTGATAATCATAGGGTTAATTTCCATTAAGGATGAGTCGGTTTGCTCATAAGCATTATACAGAGTTGTAATAAACTTTATGAAATTTTTGAAAGCATCACCTTCAAGTCCGAGACCGAATGCAAGCTCTCTTGCCTGAAACTGAGTTAAACCAAGTGCGGGTTCAATCCATACTTTAATAATTTTTTCGGGCGTTTCTTCAGCAACCTTTTCGATTTCAACACCGCCCTCGGTAGATGCCATGATGACATTTTTTGAAACGTTTCTATCGAGAAGTATTCCAAGATATAGTTCTTTCTTGTAATCCAGTCCTTCAGTGATGAAGAGAGTCTGGACTTCTTTTCCTTCAGGTCCTGTCTGGTGAGTTACAAGAATATTGCCTAAAATTTTTCCTGCATATTCTTTTGCACGGTCAACATCACCTCCGAAAAATTTCACACCGCCCTCTACGACTTTTTCATTTCTATTGTGCTTATGATAAACAGTTCCTTTTCCTCTTCCACCCGCGTGAATTTGCGACTTAACTACAAATTGTGAAATTCCTTTGTCCTGCAACTCCTGAATTGCGCGATCGAAATGCTCGCTTGATTGAATTGCAACACCATCCTGTACGGGAACGCCGTAAGATTTTAAAATCTGTTTTGCCTGATACTCGTGTAGTTTCATTATTTGTTTTTAAGTTCGTTAATTTTTTGTTCTTGCATCTTGATAAGCGCTTCAATTTCCTTGCTTGCAGAATCAAGTTTAACAGCTACTGAATCCATCTGGTTAAGGCTCTTCATCGAGTCAATCATTTTTTGAGAAGCCTTTAAAGATGAATCGACTCTTTGCAATTGCTCTTCAATCTGTTCGTTTGCTTTTTCATTAAGCTTATCTGCAATTTTGTTGCATCCGAAAAATTGCGCACAAAGAACACCGCTTATTATTAAAAATAAGATTTTAGATTTCATTATTTGGATTAAATTTTATTTTACTTTCTCAGAAACTACTTTTGCCTGTAGGAACAATCCGAGATAATCTCTTCCGCCTGCTTTTGAATCTGTTCCGCTCATATTAAATCCACCGAATGGGTGAACTCCAACCAATGCGCCTGTACATTTTCTATTAAGATACAAATTACCTACATGAAAATCTTTCGCAGCTCTTTCAAGCTTCTTTTTGCTCTTTGTATAAACAGCGCCTGTCAATCCGAACATGGTATTGTTTGCAATCTTCATGCTTTCATCGAAGCCTGGAGATTTTATTACAGCAAGCACAGGTCCGAAAATTTCTTCCTGAGCGATAGTATCTGTCGGACCAACGTTTTTAATTATCGTTGGTTCAATGAAATATCCTGATTTAGGTAGCTCGTTACCGCCGTAAATCACCTCACCGCCTTCGTCAACAGCTTTTTTTATGTAATCAAGAATTTTGTTTTTTGAACGCTGATTAATGACAGGACCCATATTAGGATTATCCTTTGCGTCATCAACTTTAATGAATCTTGTTTTATCTACAAGAGCCTCACAAAATTCATCATAAATACTTTCATCCACAATCACGCGTGAACACGCAGAACATTTTTGTCCCTGGAAGCCAAACGCTGCCTGAACGACTCCATTAACTGTATCGTCAAAATCTTTTAACTCTTTATCAACGACAATAGAATCCTTGCCACCCATTTCTGCAACTACACGTTTAATCCAGATTTGACCCGGCTGTGCTTTTGATGCAAGCTCGTTAATTCGCAAACCGATTTCCATCGAACCTGTGAAAGAAACGAACCTCGTTAAGTGATGCTGAACAAGTACATCACCGATTGAACCACCGCTTCCGGTTATGAAGTTTAAAACACCTGCAGGAAGTTTTATTTCTTCCATCAGCTCGACAAACATCTGCGCAATGGCAGGTGAGTCGCTTGACGGCTTTAATACAACAGTATTGCCTGAAACAATCGCAGCTGTTGTCATACCCACTAAAATCGCAAGAGGGAAATTCCACGGCGGAATTACAACGCCAACGCCAAGCGGGATATATTCGATTTCGTTTTTTTCGCCTTTGATTTTCGTAAGGTCATATCCTTTTGAATATCTTAAAATCTCCCGTGCATAATACTCCATAAAATCAATTGCCTCTGCAGTATCGCCATCGGCTTCAGCCCAGTTTTTACCTACGTCATAAACCATCATTGCAGAAAATTCATGTTTTCTTTTGCGCATTATTTTTGCCGCTTTAAAAAGGTATTCAGCTCTTTTCTTCGCTGAAACACTTTTCCATGCTTTAAAAGCTTCATTGGCAGTATCAATTGCTTTTATTGCAAGTTCTGTTGTTCCTTTTTGAAACGTTCCGATAACCTGGTCAGGATCAGACGGGTTTCTATCAGCTAATTTTTCATCAGTATAAATTTTTTCTCCGCCGATTACAATCGGATATTCCTGATTGAACCGCAAAGAAACTTTTTCTAATGCTTTTTGAAAATCTTTTCTGTTTTTCTTTTCCGAAAAATCCGTAAAAGGTTCATTCTTAAATTTTGGTATCGACATTTTTGTATTCTTAATTAGTTATATAATTCAATTATCTTATTATGCAAATCCGGACGAAAGTCCCTCATTGCAGTGTTATCTCTCGTCGGATAAACTCGATTAGTTAAAAAAATAATCAGAAGCTCTCTGTCTTTATCATACCATATGCTTGTGCCTGTATATCCGGTATGTCCGAAACAGTTCTCTGACATCATCTCACCGCATTGTGTGCGTGTCGAACCCTTAGGTTCAGGTTTTGTGTCCCAGCCAAGAGCGCGGGAATTATAATAGGAAAAATTTGAAAATCTTGTTGTGAATAAATCCACGGTTTCAGGCTTAAACATTTCTTCGATGACTAAACGATTACTGTGAGGGTTATAATATTCACCGCGCTTAATCAACATATTCATATATTTATACAAATCCTCTGCATTTGAAAACAAGCCTGCGTTGCCTGAAACTCCGCCCATTAAATAAGCGCATTCATCATGAACTTCACCCTGCAATTGTTTCTTTCTCCAATAAACATCATTCTCAGTTGGAGCAGCTAAACCTTTCTGGGTTGAGTTAAGATTAAATCCAGTGTTTTGCATATCAAGCTCTTTAAAAATATATTCTCTGCAGAATTCTTCCAGACTTTTCCCGGAAACTCTTTCAACTATTTCTCCAAGTAAAACTGCATTCAAGTCGCTATAAACAGTTTTGGTTTCGGGAGTATAATCCAACGAAATATTATAAATTGTATTTAAAACATCTTCTTTCCCTGAACAAGTTTGATAAAAAGGAATCCATGCTTTCAAACCAGAGTTATGCAAAAGCAAATTCTTTATCGTAATATCTTCCTTTCCGTTGTTCGCAAATTCGGGAATGTAACCTGCAACCTTATCATTTACATCAAGTTTTTTCATTTCATAAAGCTTCATAATTGCAGGGGTTGTAGCAACGACTTTTGTCAGAGAAGCCAAATCATATAAAGTTGATTTGGTTACATGCGGACTGTTTTCATCATATGTATAACTTCCAAAGACTTTATCGTAAATAACAATTCCGCTTTTCGCAATTAAAAGCTGTCCGCCGGGAAAGACACTGCTCATAACCCCGTTTGAAATAAAGTTATCTATTTGGGTTTCAGCAGTTGAGTCTGATGAAAATGATGTATTATGACTTGTTATAAAAAAGGTGAGTAAAAAAAACGATATTAAGGTATGTTTTTTCATCAATTATAAATATACCCAAATATCGTTTTATCTTCAATTTAGAAAGGTTTCCTAATCGAATTAAAACAAACAGAAAAATCCCCCCTCAGAAAGGGGGGATTTAAAGATTGTAAAAATTCTTATTTTTTAAATCTTCTATATGCTAAAACTGAACCTAATAAAATCACAATCGGAAGCTCGATTCCGAATAATCCGCATCCTTTTCCTCCGCCCTTTACTGTTGCGGTAAACACTAAATCATCTTTTAAATCAGCAACGGTTTTTTCCCATACAACTTTGTTAGAGCCGTCTTTTCTGCCGTTAGTTTCGAGAACATCACCGGGGAATTCAAATGCGTAGGTGAGCTTATATTCGCTCATTCCCATGTTGCCGGCGTTAGCAGTATCTTTTGCAATCGTGTAACTGAAAGTCATTCCATTGTCGCCTTTTGTCCACACAGGAGTAACTTTTGAGTAAGCTTTTGCTTCACTGAGCTTATTGAAATCTTTGAACTTAAGATTAACATTTACATGAGAAGTAGAGTCCACATCATTTTTCTCGATTTTAACATCTGTAACTTCCGTGTTTCCGGAAGAATAATTTTCGCGGACTTTGGAATCGGCAAAAGCAAATCCGCCGACTTCATCTCCCATGCTGAGATTTGAATTTTTTGTCCAGTAATGTAATGTAATGTTTCCGGTTCCATCGTTGTTTATTACTGTCTTTTGGTCAACGTTAACGCAGCCGGAAGCAAAAATCATTAAAACGGTGAGAACTAAGAGATAAGCAAAATTTTTAGATAAAAATTTCATTCTTTACTCCTTGGTTTGATTTGAGAGTGAAATTAGTTTTTTAAGACAGGAAATTCAATGAAGAACTTGCATTATAAAAATGTACCATTCTGAATTAAGTTAAGAATCCCATTAGCGGATTTTTAAATTTGTAGAAGCTTCAATCTCTTTAATTAAAGTAATCCCCCAATTCAGAAAGCCGGGATTTGAGCTTGATTTGGATTTGAGAAGGATAATTTGAGCTGTTGTAATTTTCATTGCATCTGTCAGTAATAAATTTTCTTTATTTGCATTTACAAAATTCATAAATAAATTATCATCTAAATTTTGAAAGCCGTTCAGCAATGCCTGTTGAACAAAAACTATATTCGTTGAATTGATTCCGGTTGATAAATCATTGTAATAATCACTCGCATATTTTTTCAATGCGTCGGCAGCGTTGAAACGTATTCCATAGTAATCATATGCTGCTAAATTCAAAAGTGTATTAAAGTTAGTTTGGGAATAATAATTATTAATAGCGAACGCGATATTTTTTAGCATGCCTTTGTTCAGGGTTCCGACATCGACAATTTCAGAAAATCTGATTGATACGTCTTCAATGAATTGAGTATCGTTTTTATCATAGTCGATTTTTCCTAAAGCATTTATTGCTTCGGATATAACCCTGTCGCTGTTATCAAATGTAAGTTGGAGCAACTCATTTTTTAACTCTGCATTTCGTGTGAAGCCGATTAATCCGCATATATAAGCGAGCTCAAATCTGTTTAAATTATTTTGTCCGTTCAGGTATTTATTTATTTCATCTTTGAAAACCATTGCCATTGAGTAGCCGATTTTCTGCACAAGATTTGTCAGCACAAGCAAATCACGATGGTCACTGCTTCCGAGATATTTCAAAATATATCTCGCAGTGTTTGTGCTATCCCGAATAAGCTTATTAAATCCGTATTTCTGATACTCTGCAAACATGGGTTCGATGGTTTTTGCCATTATGAATAATTCATCTTGTGAATAATCTTTGTTTAAATCAGGTGATAGGGAATTGCCGGAATTTTGAGTTTGACTATTCGTTGTTAGCGGTTCTTGTAAGTTCTGCAAAAAATAATCATCGCTTATTCCATAGGTCGAACCTGATATTACCGTGCTGTCCTGACCGGGCATTGAATAAAAATCCGTTCCCGAGGCATCGAGAAAAACTCCCAAGCTTCCGTAATCACGGCGGTAATTTCCGTAACCACGCGTATTCGACGGTGTGCGATTCAAATAACCATCCGACCCGTTTTCATCAATGAATACACCAATGCCGTTTGCGTTTCCTGCGCCTTGCGAGAGTCCTATTGCAGAATAATTATCATCGCCTGCAACATCATGAAGCATTCCAAATCCGACATCATGCCCGCAGCCCTGCGAGACTCCATTAGTAGAATAAAAATCCGTTCCGTTATAATCCTTCAGCAAGCCGACCGCAAAATGAATTCCTCCACCTTGCGAGTATTGATAGCCGTTATATTTATCATTGCCGTTTTTGTCCATTAAAATTCCAAGCGCATACCAGTAAGCACTTCCTTGTCCGAAAATATCGGAGTTATAAATATCATTGCCTTCATTATCGAGAAGCAGTCCGATACCACCCGCATAAAACGGTCGAAGACCGTATGAGAAACCCTGATTCATGGAAATATAATGATCGCTGTATCGCGTAACATCAAGCGAACGCGAGTCAATCAAATAAGAATCGTTACCTTTGTTGTCGATGAGCATTCCGATTCCCTGAGTCATAGAAAAACCCTGCGAGTAAGAAATGCCGTTGTAAATATCATTACCGTTATTATCAAGAATAAACCCAACACCAAACAATCCTGCGCCTTGTGTGAAAGTCTGTCCTGAGTAAAAATCATTTCCTTCTTCATCGATTATTCCAGCCATTCCGCAAATTGCCGCTCCTACAGAGAAATTCTTTCCGATATATTTATCATCACCCGATTTATCATATATAAATGAGTTATCAAAAAACGCCGAAGCAACGCATCCGTCTTTGTCGGACTCATAAGTATCATTCCCACCGAGGTCGAGGATATATTTGACGTTTTTATTTAATTCATAAGTATCGCTGCCACCAAAATCTATAACCATTATAATCTTTTCTGAAGCATCAAATTTGTGAGTTTCATTTTCAAAACTACCGATTACAATTTTGAAATAACTATTCTCAAGTTTGCATTCTTCAAGAAACTCTTTAAACTTTCCTAAATCATCTAAACCTTTAAAAAAATTTCTAATCTCTCGTATTGTAATTAAATTCTCAGCGGGCTGGGACAATGTTCTTTCTTTATCGAATATACTTAAGACATCATAAATTCTTTTGGTCAAAGACCAAGATGAATCTCTGTTACGATTAAACTCAAATATATCATTTGAATTTCCTCCTTCATCATCTGAAAGAATTTTTTGATAATTAGCGAGAAGAAAATTTGAAGAAGTTTCACCCAATTCTTTAAATCTATCATTTTTATAATGGTAATCAAAATTTAAAAGCTTGATTAAATAATTATAGATTTCAGAATAAGTTCTTAAAATACTTCCTGTTCTCACAACCAATCGATTATCATTAAAAGCAAATAAATTTATTAGTTCTGCAATATCATATTCTTGTTCATATTGCTGGTTAACTGAAATTTTGTTCAATACTTCCTCTGACTTCAAAGGATTTATCATCAAGTCTTTTACGAGCGGTAAAATTAATTTTGAGTTGTTGGTGGGAGAAGGTTCTTCGAAATTAATCGGGAAAGTGAAATCTTCTTTTATAAGTCCGCGGTAGGAGAGGGTTTTTTCGAAAACATCATTGATGTTTTGTTGAGCGAATGAAATGTTAGAGAAAAATAATGTAAGAACTATTATAAAAAAAACTGGGATTCCCGCCTGCGCGGGAATGACTTCCTTAATTTGGTTAATAGTAGCTACTTCAGAAGAATTTGTGTTAATTCGTGGCTTGTTTTTCAGTTCTTTTTCGTGCAAAAATCTCATTTTTAGGATTTTATTAAACATATAAAAAAAGTAGATTATCAGATTACTAATTTTATTTTTTAATTAAAAGTATTAAAACATTAGAATGAAAAAATTATTTTTACTTACTTTCCTCGCTATTTTTGGTTTGGGTCTGAACAAGGTTTATTCTCAAACTTTGGTAGCTTCTTATCCTTTTCCGGCGTCAACTCCTTATAATGCGATGTGGGGGCTGACTCTGAAAGACGATACTCTTTTTGTCGGAAGCGGGAACGCTCAAAAAATCTGGAAGATTTCAAAAACGGGGCAATTTCTCGACAGTTTCAGTGTTCCATTTACATATAATCAGGGGCTTGCATGGGACGGTACCGGCTTCTGGATAGCAAGCAATGTGTTTTCAAACGGAGCACGTTTATATAAAGTTAACAGATTCGGTGTGAGAATGGATAGTATTTATCTTCCTTCTCACTCACAGGGAATCGGCGGTCTTTATAAAGAAGGAAACGGTCTGTGGTACGCGTCTTATTATCCCGATTTCCCGACTTATCCTTTCACCAAGGCATATAAAGTTGACATTACAACAAAACAGATAGTTGACTCAATTCCTCTAAGAGGCAAACAGGTTCACAGCATTACAATGAAAGGTGACACAATAATTTATGTTACAGATAATTTTCAGGCAGATAACGAAAGAATTTACGGATACAGAAAAGCTGTAGGCGATACAGTATTTTCTTTCCCGGCTCCAGACCCTGATAATGATTGCGACCCGCGCGGAATGGCTTGGGACGGACAAAATTTATTTTTAATTGCTTATAGAGTTGGAAACAATGTAGGTCAATATAGAAGTCTTTATAAATACACTTTAACAGGAGCAGGTAATCCGACCATTCAGACTTCATCAAATACCATGAATCTGGGAAATGTGATAGTAAATCAAACAGGAAGCCAGACTCTGACAATTAATAATATCGGAACTGCAAAATTAATTATAAGTAATTTTGCAATTAACAACGCAAGATTTTCAATTCTCCCCTCCGCTACGCCTGATACAATAAATCCCGGAACGGGGAAAGATTATTCAGTCAGATTTTCACCGCTTGCATTCGGGAATGATTCTGCAACGTTGAACATTTCAAGCAATGACGGTGGAGTACCTGTTAAAACTGTTAAGCTTTACGGAAAGGGTGTTCAGAACGGAAGCTTCATTTCGCTTTCGACTTCAAGTTACGATTACGCGCAGCGCAGAGTTCATTGTTTAACAGGTTATACATTTGATATTACAAATCAGGGTTCGGCTCCGCTCTCAATAAGTTCTGTAAATTTAAGCTCATCATATTATATGTTTGACACTGTGGGATTAACTTTCCCGGTTGTAATAGATACGCAAAGAACGCGAAGCTTCAGAGTATGGTTTAGACCGAATAATTTTTCATTGGTTGGTCTACAGGTTAAAGATTCATTGAGAATAAATTCTAATGCAGTCAATTTGCCGCAGGCAAAACTGCAATTGAGCGGAACAGTTTCAGATACAAATTCGGCAGTTGGCTATCAATGGTGGGAGGGTGTCGTTCCGAACAATCCTTTCACAAGCATTCAGGATAAATCTGCAAACAGTATGAAGCAGATAAACGATGTGAACGGCGACGGTGTTAATGATTTTATTCTTTCAGCAGGAAATTATTTAACGCTATGTTATAATGGCAATGCATCGGTAACAGCAGATATTCTATGGTCGTTTAATTCGGGTATTGACGACAATAACACAGGGGCTGTTCCTTATGATGATGCAATGCAGATAAGAACCGATATTGACGGTGATGGCATTCAGGATGTTGTAATTGGCTGCGCCGGCGGAAATGAAATGGTTTATACATTATCCGGAAGAACAGGAAGACAAATATGGGCATATGGTGATTCACTCGGATTTTCTGACGGTGACATAAACGCAGTTGACGTATTAAAAGATTATAACAACGACGGAATAAATGACGTTGTCGTTTCAGCAAGCGGAACCGGCGCAAGTCCTCCGGGAAGACATTCAGTATTTTGCCTGAACGGATTAAACGGAAATGTATTGTTCCAGTATGTTCTTGGAACGAATTTCCAGTATGGTGTGATATCATCGCCTACGGGTGGCGCTGTTGCAAATAATAACAGCGGCGGTCCTTATTATATTAATGGTTTTAACAATTCCGGCTCTGCAACCTGGCAGACACCTGTAACAGGAAACATATACAGTTTAAAATTGCTGCCTGATGTTGACGGGGACGGAAATCCTGAGATTTTTGGTCTTGCAGATTCAACAATTAATCTGTTCGGAGTTTTGTTCTGCATAAATTCAAGCAACGGCGGAGTCCTGTGGAGAAAAAATTACGGACAAAAAGTTTATGGACAGGTAATTCCTTTCACAGGGGAGCCTAATCTTCTTCTGGCAGGTCCTAAAACATTTTATAAAATAGATTACCGCGGTGGCGATGTAGTATGGTCAAATCCCGTAGATAACACATATATACTTGGTGCTGCAATTTTAGGAAAAATATTTACTGCAGCAGGCACTGACGTTGCAGCTGCTACTCTTGGAAATAAGGTTTTTGTGATGAATGAATCCGGTGTAACACAGTGGACTTATGAGTTTGGAAGCGGTAATACGGATTTTGCGGCTGAGAGAGTAATAGGTCTTAAAAATATTAATTTTAATTTGGGGCAAGTTAATAATTCGGATGAAATTCTTGCGCAGTGCAGAGACGGAAGAATAAAATGCTTCTCAGGCGGAAATCATGTTGAGGTTAATATCCAAAATACTGGAACGGGTGTACCTGAAAAATATGAGCTTCAACAGAATTATCCGAATCCGTTTAATCCTGTGACCACAATTAAGTTTGGAATTCCGAAAGCTGAAATGGTTAAGCTGAAAATTTATGATATGCTTGGAAGAGAAATCCAAACTTTGGTAAATGAAAATCTCAACGCAGGAAATTATGAATTTAAGTTTGATGCTTCTGCAGTTTCAAGCGGAATCTATTTTTATAAGCTTGAAGCGGGTTCATTCAGTTCAGTAAGACGAATGGTTCTTGTGAAATAAAGCAAAAGTAAAAAGTAAAAAAGCAAAAATTAAATGGGGCGAAAGCCCCATTTGTTTATAAATGAATTTTAAAATATTGAATTATGGATTCAAAATTTATAACTACGACTCCTGATTTTCACGGGTATAAAATCACCCGCTATCTTGGGATGGCGTGCGGATATGGAAATGGCTGGGGAAAATTCGGAACAAGTTCATATGACGAGGCATTTCATCAAATGATTAATTATGCAGAACAGCTCGGAGCCAACGCAATTGTCGGCTTGAAAGTTACCATAGATAACCCGGGTCTGACCTCACAATTTTTCGTTTATGGAACTGCTGTGATTGTAGAAGCTTTATAAAAAAATTTAAAAAACAATTTATAAAATAATTATGGATACAAGATTTATTACAACGGCGTTTGAGCTTCCGGGATGCAGGATTTCACATAATCTGGGAATAGTGAGAGGTATCACAGTGCGCTCAAGAAATTTCTTTGCTAACATCGGCGCAGGTTTCCAGACTCTTGTCGGTGGTAACATAACTTTATATACCGAGCTTTGCGAACACGCCAGACAGGAAGCTTATGAAATTATGATCAAGCATGCCGAACAGCTTGGCGCAAACGGGATTATCGGGATGAGATATGATGCGAATGAAGTTATGTCAGGCGTTACGGAAGTTCTTGCATATGGAACAGCGGTAGTGCTGGTGTCATCTCAATGATTTATTCATGAATGTGTAGAGACGCAAAATTTTGCGTCTCTACTAAGTGAGCATATTTAAAACAAATCCATCTGGTCGGGGTTGCGGATGAATAAATCTGTTCTAAGCGGACTTCGTTCCTGATTGAGCTTATATTTTTTTACGTTCAGATAAAAAATCTGGTTTATTGTTTCCGCCCATTGTCCGCTGCCTCTGAATCTTTCATGAAACTCCGAGTTATAAAGTTTTCCGCTCATTAAGCTTTTTATGCGGTTTAAGATTTTATCTTTTCTGTCGGGAAAATTTTTTATTACCCAATCGACAAATAAATCTTTGTTCTTGTAGGGCAGGCGGAGAATTACTTTTCCGACGCTTTTTGCTCCTGCTTCGGCTGCAGCTTTCATAATCTCGGGAATTTGTTTATCATTAATGCCCGGAACAATGGGAGCGATATTCACTCCCACCCTTATTCCTCTTTTCGCAAGTGTTTCCACTGTTTTTAATCTTCGTTCGGGACGAGATGTGCGCGGCTCCATTATGGCGGTTAAATTTCTGTCGAGTGTTGTGATTGAAATCGTTACGCTGACTAACTCAAGCTTGGCAAGTTCTTCAAGTAAGTCAAGGTCACGTTCGATTAAAGAATTTTTTGTTATCATTCCCAAAGGGTTTCTGAATTTTAAAAAAACTTCAAGTAGTCTTCTTGTGATTTGGAATTTTCTTTCACCCGGCTGGTAGCAATCTGTATTACCTGAAACAATAACGACCTGCGGCTGCCAGGATTCTTTGCGAAAAGTTTTTTCAAGCAAGGTTGCAGCGTCAGGTTTGTACATTATCTTGGTTTCGAAATCAACTCCCTGATTGAATCCCCAGTATTCGTGTGTGGGTCTTGCGTAACAATAAATGCATCCGTGCTCACAACCTTTGTATGGATTAATGCTGTACCCAAATCCCAAATCGGGACTGTCGTTTTGTGATAAAACATTTTTTGAATGCTCACGGATAAAAGTTGTTTCAATTCTTTTATCAAGTTCATCGGGAAACTGCTCGTAGTAATCCATGTCTTTGATTACTTCAGTTGTTTCAAACCTGTTGCCCGGGGCTAAGTCTGTTCCTCGTCCTTTCATAAATTTTCTCCTTAAAATTTTAATAATTTATACCCATAATAATTTATGGTATAAAATTATGAGAAGCAAGATATATTTTATTTTCAAGAATGGGATTCCCGCGTGACCCATAGGGTACCTCGCGGGAATGACTTCTTATGAAATAATATTTTTTCTCACTCTTACTCATTCCTTGAATTGATTTTATAAAGCATTTTTGGTATTTTTATGTTTGTCTGTTTATGGGTATAAATTCTGACAAACTGAAGGATAACGGTTCTTCTAAGAGCCAATCCCCAAGCAGTTCTCAAGGAAATTCAGACAATTCGAAAGAGAGTTCTTTGAAAAAATTTCTTGTCAGTCCGTTAATAAAATCGGACTCAAAAGCATTGCAATATTCGGGATTAGGAATCCAGTTAGCAGGTACAATTCTGGTGTTTCTCTTTATTGGTGTCTGGCTTGACGGTGAGTTCGGGACAAAGTTCATCTGGACTTTGGTTCTGACATTTGTCGGTTTTGCCGGAGGGTTTTATAGCTTCATTCTGACTATAAACAAGCTCACGAAGGAAGAGGACGCAAAGAAAACAGAAAAGAAATATATTAAGTAAGTATGATGACGATTCAGGAAAAGGCGAAGTTTAACAAGTTTATAATCTGGATATTAGTACTTGGAGTTGGTATCAGTCTTATTTCAGGATTGATTGTTAACTATTACAGTAAAACATTTCCGACAGCAGATATACTTGTATCATTCATTGTTGCTACGGTAAATGTTCTTGCGGGGGCTTTCGTAATTGTCCGGGTTCTGCATAAATCAAACAAAGCATTTTTTATTTACATGCTGTTGAGCGTTGGCGTCCGGATGTTCGTTATTATGACTGTGTTTATTGTATGCTTGCTGGTTTTTAAATTTAGTCCTGTATATTTTACAATCACTTTTTTTGCTTTATATTTTTCATATTTGATACTCGAGTTATTTTTTATTATCAAGTTTAAGGAAACAACTAATATTTAATCTAAAGATTTGAAGCCTTTTCACTTTTCTTTTAAATCAAATTCCATTCGTTTTTTAATTACTGCTCTATTCTGTTTTATTTTATTTTCATCAACTGCGCTTGCATCCGATGCACCGACAGAAGATGAAGGTAAGGTTGACATAATAGATAAAGTAGTTGACCACCATTATGTGGATTTTTATTTTCTGGGTAAACTTCCTTTGCCGCATTTTGCTCCCGTAACAATCGGCGGCATTACTTTCGATTTTTCGATTACGAAGAGTTTGTTCATGATGATGTTATCAAGCTTGCTTCTTGTCATTGTTTTAAGCGCAGCAGCATCGTCGAACACAAAGAATAGGGTGCCTAAGAAACTGGGCAACATGATTGAAACACTCATCGTGTTTGTCCGTGATGAGATTGTCGTTCCGAGCATGGGACAATCAGGCGTTAAGATGCTCCCGTTTTTTCTGACAATATTTTTCTTTATTCTTTTTGCCAATCTGTTCGGTTTGTTTCCTTTCATGGCGCAGCCGACAAAGAACATTAACGTAACAGCGGCGCTTGCATTAATAGTATTCTTCACCGTTCAGGCAAAAGGCATAAAGCAAAACGGATTTATAGGATACTTCAAAGGGCTTGTTCCTCATGGAATTCCGGTATTCGTTCTTCCGATTATGATTATCATTGAGTTCATCGGATTGTTCATTAAACCGTTCTCTCTCATGATCAGGTTGTTTGCGAATATCACAGCGGGTTCTATTATAGTTTTATCATTGATTGGATTGATTTTCATTATGGGTTATGCAGGAATAGTTATTGCTGTTCCGTTTACATTATTCATTTACATACTTGAACTTTTCGTAGCAGTTTTACAAGCATATATTTTTACGATGCTCGCGGTCTTATATGTCAATATGGCAGAGCATCAGGAACATTAATTTTTACGAACCCTAAATGGTTCGGCTACATTTTAATAGTAATAAAAAAAACAAAACCTTAAAAGGAGAATTAATTAAATGGACTTAGCATATTTAGGAGCCGGTCTCGGAGCCGGATTAACAGTAATCGGAGCAGGTATCGGTATCGGTAAGCTTGCTGCATCAGCTTTAGAAGCTATCGGAAGACAGCCGGAGGCAATGGGCGGTATCAGAACTTCGATGATTATTGCCGCAGCTCTTGTTGAAGGTGTTGCGCTTTTCGGATTGGTTATCTGTATATTGCTTGCTATTAAAGCGTAAGCTTAATTTTAAATTTTAAATATTTTTTAAAATGATACATTATTTGATAGCTTATTCAAGTAATATCCTGCTATTGATGGCACCGGAAGAGAAACCGTCTTTGCTTTCTGCAAATCCGGGACTTATCATCTGGACTATTATCATCTTCACGCTGCTCTTGCTTCTGCTTAAGAAAATTGCGTGGGGTCCGTTGATTAAAGCATTAAACGACAGAGAGAACACGATTCAGAATGCAATTGAGAACGCTGAGAATCTTAACAAGGAAGCTCAGAGACTGATTGAAGAGAATAAGAAAAATCTTGCTGAAGCAAATGCGCAGTCAATGAAAATCATCGGTGAAGCAAAGGATATGGCAAACAAGCTAAGAGACGAAATAATCTCGAAAGCTAACGATGATTCAAGGAAAGTTATTGACCAGGCGAAAAAAGAAATTGAACAGCAAAAGGAATCTGCTCTCAATGATTTGAAAGATAAGATTTCTGATATTGCAATTAATGCTGCGGAGAAAATTATTTCAGAAACGCTTGATAAAGATAAGCAGAAAAAGTTAATAAAAGATTTTTTAACCCAGGTTCCTAAAAACTAAGAAATATGTTTCAAAAGATAGCACGCAGATATTCTAATGCTTTATACGGAGATGCCTTAGCAACCAAGAAACTTGATAAAATTTCTTCAGATGCTGCAGTTATTCTCGATGCGGTGAACAATTCGAGAGAGCTTGAGCTTTTCTTCAAGAGCCAGATTATAGATAAAACAAAAAAAGAAGAAATCGTTAAAGCTATTTTCGGCAAAAAAGTTGATTCTTTAAGTCTTAACTTTTTACTTTTGCTTATTGAAAGGGGACGGGAAGAGTTTGTAAAGGAAATTCTTGACGATTATCAGAATCTCGAAAACCAGAAGAACGGGATAGTGAAAGTTGAGATAACTACTGCGGTTGAACTTTCAAAAGACGAACAAGAGTCTTTGAGGAAAAAAATAGATGAATATACCGGCTTAAAGAGCAAAGCTGTTTATAAACTGGATAGGGGTCTTATCGGCGGTTTTGTTGTGAAGATTACAGATGTGATTCTGGATGCGAGTATTAAAAGGCAATTGGAGCTGTTGAAAAAGAAATTTAAAGAAGGCGAATTAATTTTAAACTAAAGAAAATTAAATTTTAAGTTATGGCTGAAGTTAAATCAGATGAAGTATCCTCGATACTTCTGAAACAATTATCAGGATTTGAAAGAGAGCTCGACATTTATGAAGTCGGAACTGTGCTTTATGTCGGTGACGGTGTAGCGAGAGTTTATGGTCTTTCAAACTGTATGGCGAGTGAGCTTATAGAGTTTCCAAACGGAGTGGTTGGAATTGCTCTTAACCTTGAAGAAGATAACGTCGGATGTATTTTGTTCGGTGAATCGTCATTGGTAAAAGAAGGTGACCTTGTTAAGAGAACAGGAAAGATTGCATCAATGCCTGTCGGTGAAGCGATGCTTGGAAGAGTTATAAATCCGCTTGGACAGCCAATCGACGGTAAAGGTGAAATCAAAACCGATAAGTTTTTACCAATCGAAAGAAAAGCTCTTGGTGTTATTCAAAGACAGCCGGTTACCGAGCCGCTGCAGACAGGTTTGAAATCTGTTGATGCGATGATTCCGATTGGCAGAGGTCAAAGAGAGCTTATAATCGGTGACAGACAGACAGGTAAAACTGCTGTTGCTATCGATGCCATCATCAATCAAAAAGGAAAAGGCGTTTATTGTATATATGTTGCTATTGGTCAGAAAGGTTCGACAGTAGCACAGGTATTAAAAAGCTTACAGGATGCAGGTGCAATGGAATATACTACGATTGTTTCAGCAACCGCTTCCGACCCTGCACCTATGCAGTTCATTGCTCCTTACTCAGGTGCAACTTTGGGCGAGTATTTTAGAGACAACGGAAAACATGCATTGGTTGTTTATGATGATTTGTCAAAACAAGCAGCTGCATACAGAGAAGTTTCTCTTCTTTTAAGAAGACCTCCGGGACGTGAAGCATACCCGGGTGACGTATTTTATTTGCACTCACGTTTGCTTGAGAGAGCATCTAAGCTTTCGGATGATTTGGGCGGCGGAAGCTTAACAGCGCTTCCGATTATCGAGACAAAAGCAGGTGACGTATCGGCATATATTCCGACAAACGTAATTTCGATTACTGACGGTCAGATTTATCTTGAGCCGAATCTTTTCAACGCAGGTGTCCGTCCCGCTATCAACGTAGGTATTTCTGTATCCCGTGTGGGCGGTAACGCACAGATTAAAGCGATGAAAAAGATTGCAGGTACCTTGAGACTTGAGCTTGCTCAGTATCGTGAGCTTGAAGCTTTTGCAAAGTTCGGTTCTGATTTGGATAAAGCTACACTTCAGCAGTTAAGAAGAGGTGAGAGACTTGTTGAGATTTTGAAACAGAAACAGTATTCACCGATGCCTGTTGAACAGCAGGTTGCAATTATTTATGCAACAACAAAAGGTTATCTGGATGAATTACCTGTAAGCTCAGTAAAAAAATATGAAGCTGATTTATTGACTCAATTGACAAGCATGAACCAGGATATATTGACAGAAATAGCTGAGAAGAAAGTGATGAGTGATGAAACCGAGAAGAGATTAAATGATGTATTAAAAGAGTTCACTGAAAGATTTAAAACTACAGTTCAATAAAAACAAGGCAGTCGTTACTGTCAGAAATAATAGGACAGTCAAACTGTCCAAAAATTGATTTAAGAATTTGGCAACTTTAAAAGAAATAAAAGTCAGGATAGGCGCTGTAAAGAATACGCAGAAGATTACTAAAGCTATGCGTATGGTTGCGGCAGCAAAATTAAGAAGAGCTCAGGACAGAATGATTTCTGCAAGACCTTATGCAAGAAAGATAAACGAATTATTGACTCATCTTGTTTCTGCTTCTGAAACGGTTAAAAATCCTTTAATGGAAAGAAGAGAGGGAGCAACTTTAGTTGTTGTTGTAACTTCAGATAGAGGATTATGCGGTTCGTTTAACACTAATCTTTTGAAGGTTGCCGGAAACCATATAAAGCGTCTTGGTGCAGGAACTAAAGTTGTATGTGTAGGCAAGAAAGGATTTGATTTTTTTAAGAGCAGAAACGTTGATTTATATGAAAAATATCTTGGTGTTTTCAACAATCTTAATGTTGAAGCATCAAATGAAATCGTGAATAGAATAGTAGATGGGTATATGAAAAGGGAGTATGGCAAAGTTGAAATAATTTATAATGAATTTAAATCCGTTGTGAAACAAGAAATAAGAATTGAACAGTTTTTGCCGATAGTAAGCAAAGATACCGACGGTAAAAAAGCTAAGAATTTATATTATATTTATGAGCCGGATATGGAAAGTATTCTGAATACACTTATTCCACGCCAGCTTAAAATTCAGTTCTGGAAAGCACTTTTGGAATCAAATGCCTCGGAGCAAGGTGCAAGAATGACTGCTATGGAAACGGCTTCGCGAAATGCAACTGATCTAATTAAATCACTTGAGATAGAATATAACAGGGCACGTCAGGAAGCGATTACGAAGGAAATCCTCGAAATCGTCGGCGGTGCTGAAGCTCTTAAAGAAGCATAATTTTTAACTTTAGAGTTCATTCTTTTATAAATATAGTTTTACTAAATTAAACCAACTCATTATCAGGGTTGGTTTTTTTGTTTTATAAAGATTTTATGAAGGTAAATAATTATTACATAATAAAAGAAACTGCAAAATTTTTTGACAAAGAAATCACAGGGTGCATTATCGATGAAATAATTACTCAGGAGAAGAATATTCTTAATCTGATTTTAAGAAACGATGTCGAACAGAAAATTCTTGAATTCAGCATCGAGAAAAATTATGAATATCTGATTTTAAAAGATAGTTTTGGCAAAGCCAGGAAGAATGTGCTGAGTTTATTTCCTGAGATTTCAGGCAAAATAATTGATAAGGTTTCATTGTATGGTGATGATAGAGTTGTTTCTTTTAAACTGAATGACAATTATGAAATTTTATTTTCATTCATTACAAACAGTGCAAATTGCTTTATTGTTTTAGATAATAAAGTGATTGATGCTTTAAAGAATGCCAAGATTTATACAGGCAAGCATATTGAAGAGTTATTCCCCAGACCAGATACAATTGCTGAACCAAAAACTATTCAAGATTTTATTTTTGCAAAGTACTTTAAATACGGTAAAGAAATAATAAGCTATGTATCGAGAAATTATGATTTGAGTTTGGAGCTTAATGCAAAAGTGCAGAAATCAGTTGATGATAGGTTTTCGAATATAGAGAATGAATTGCGAAAACCTGGTTACTCTTTGTTGAAGGGCAAGCAATATTCAGTTTCATTATTAAGCACAAAATATTTTCAGGGAGATATAATAAAAGAATATGATAATATAAATGAGCTTATCACCGATTACATCAGGAAAAATAAATCTTTTGTAAATGTTTCTGCCATAAAAGAACAAAAGCTTAAAAATCTGAACAAAAAAATTGCGGAGAAGGAAAGAAAGATTGATAATCTGAAGATGCAGTTGTTTAATTGCGAGAATTCAGAACAGTTAATGCAGTTTGGGAATATTATTTTAGCAAATCTCGATAAGATTAAAGCAGGGGATAAGCTGATTGAAATTGATAATCTGAAAATAAAACTGAAAGAGGATAAAACACCCGTTGAGAACTCACAGATATATTTTGAAAAGTATAAAAATCAGAAAAATAATATTTCTTTTCTGAAAGCAAAAATTAAATCGACTGAAAGTGAGTTAAAAGAATTAAAGGATGAATACGAAAAAGCAAAGTTAACTGAAGACTTTAAGGATATAAAGAAAATGGATAAAGAAAATAAACGAGCTGACGAAAAAGATGAAACAAGCAGATTGAGGAAATTTAAACTGAATGAAAGTTATGAGGTTTGGGTGGGTAAGGACAGTGTTTCGAATGATTTGCTGACTATGAAGTTTTCGGGACCTGAAGATTTGTGGTTTCACGTACGGGGTGCAAGCGGTTCTCATACTGTTTTGAAACGTGCAAACAAAAAAGAATCACCTGATAAAAAAATGGTTGAAATGGCGGCGAGCATTGCTGCATATTACAGCAAAGCAAGAGCAGGAAGAAATATTCCTGTGGCTTACTGCGAACGTAAATATGTGAAAAAGAAAAAAGGATTTAAAGCTGGGAGTGTGATAATGGAAAGAGAAAAAGTTATTTTTGTGAATCCGAAACTGCCGGAAACAACCCCCTAACCCCCTTTACTAAGATGGAATTTAGCTTTCTTATACTGAAGCCAATTTGAAATATAGATTGCGTTCATTAATATTAGCAAATAATCAAAAGGAAGGCGGAACCGTATTCTTGTAAAGAACACAGAGGTAACCAAAGCATTTAATACATAACATCCTAAAATAAAAATTTCCAGTTTGCTTAAAGGAAATCTTTTCCTGTCTATAATTCTTATAATTATCATTATTAAAATAAAATAGTAAGTTATAAACATTATAATGTCATAGTAAATGCTTTGCTGTTCTGTTGTTTTTAAATTATTTCTATAATTAAAATAATTCAGAAATTTAATAAAGTATAACTTTAGTGCTGCGAATGGATTATCTTTTATGAAAGTTAATGCAGCGGATTTCAACGCTGAGTCTCTTTCAACTTCGTTTTCTATTTTTGCAAACTTCCCTTCATCCATGTAATCAATATCTGCCACCGCATAAGGATTGTCATTTGCAAACTGGGAATTTCCGTAATAAAAATTAATACTCAGGTTGGTTGAGAATATAACAGGTTTTCCAAAAACAAAATAATTTCTCAAAAACCACGAACCGATTAATATTGAAGCAATAATAAAAACCCACTCCAAATATTTTTGTTTTAAAGAAAATCTTGTAAATAATAAATAAAATAGGAAAATAATAAGAAAAGTCGGAATTGATAAAATTAAAATTCCCCATAGTAATCCAATCACTACTGCCTTTTTAAAGTTCAAAACATCCTTAAAAGTCACATATAATATTACTAAAAGCAAAAGTGAAGCTAATGTCTGGGGATATAAAGTTCCTGCTGTGTAAAATAAAACCGGATACAAACAAATTAGAATTGCATATAAAGTGGGAGAAGTATTATAAGAATATTTTTTTGCGATTAACCCACCGGTAAAAATAGCAGCGAGATAAAATAAAAAATTGACGCATTTTATTAAATCAATATTGTCTGAGATTTTGAAGAATGCATATAAAACAAATGAAAATCCCGGTGGTTTTATTGCAGTTGGGACAAGATTATCGAGCGCATATACATTATGCTCAACAAGATTTTTTGTCAAATCATAATAAATTTGTTCATCTGTGAATTTGAATGGCTGTGAAGATTGAGAGAAGATGTAAAATAATCCGCACATAAGAATAGCTATAAGCAATCCATTGTATACTTTTTTATTTTCTAATAGGGATGCCAATATGTTACGATTTATTGAAACTCAGAATCTTTTATGAAGTTTCTTTCGAGAGCTATGAGTTTTTCTTCTATGCGCTTTTTATTGGGTGAACCTGCTCTGATAAGAAAATTATACGAATTAAATGCTTCTTTGAAGTTTCCTTGTTTGGCATAAATATCGGCGAGAGTTTCGGTAATTATTTTCATTTTTGACATTACATCATAATCGCTCGTTTCTTTAGGTTCAGTTTCCGACTCTGATTTAGAATCAGAATCTTTTTCAAGTTTTAATGCAGACAATTTGTCGAGAAACAAATCATATGTATTCATATCAAACTCTTCATTTGAATTGGGATTAAATTTATCGAGATTTATTCCATTAGTATCATCATTTGGTTCAGTGAAAGAAATATCTTTAACAATTTTCTTAATTTGTTTTTCAAAAGCTTTGTAATCGAGGGATTTATATAAATTACCGGAATAATAAATCCGTTCCTGGCTGGAAGTTTTTTTAAGAGTCGAAATTTTATTTATGAAAATCTGGTAAATGTCTGTCTTCAAAATTTTATTCTCAATTTTTTGTAGTTCCGTTTCAGCTTCACTGATATACTCAAGCTTTAATAACGCTTTAATCAAAAGTATTCTTGGAGTAATATAATCAGGCATCAACTCAATTCCTATTTTGCATATATTTATACACTCATCGAACTTGTTATTGAGATAAAAGATATTTGCTAAACGCAAAAAAGAAGGGGAGAAAAAATCTTCTTCGAGCTTTTCTTTTAAATTATTAATATGACTGTCGAGACTATTCAATTTTGCAAGCTTAATTTAGCAAGTTTATTGGACGTTACAACTTGTTTAATCGATAAAAAAGAAATTAAACCGAATCCAAGTGTAAACATCATCAGAAAGGGAATTGCGGCAATCTGCGCATTTGCAATGGCAATGACGACGCCTGCAAAGCAATATAGAGCGAGAAATGCTTCGATATAAACAATAAAGTTTAATTTCTTCGGCACATAAGTTTTTCCTTTCCAGGAGTCTTTTTCATTAGTGATTTTAAACTTAGGTGTGCGGACAAACTCACTTTTCTTATTTATTAAACCTTCAAACACGGCTTTGGTATTGTTTACGGAAAGCCCCATGCTTCCCGCCATGAATACAGGAAAATAAATAATTCTTTTTTGCCAATCAGTATATATGTCTTTCTGCGAGTATAAATAAAAAAGAAATGAGCTTATAAAAGCAAAAATGAAAATCGACATAAATTTAAAAACTTCATCATAATCTCCGGTTAGTTTAATCAATAAAACCGGTACCTGCAGAAGAGCGCATAAAAGTATGAACGGGTAAGCAATGTTGCTGCAAAGATGGACAAATGATTGAAACTTTAACTTTGCAGACATGTCGGATTTCAAAACTTTTGGGAAAATTTTCTTTGCTGTTTCAATTGCACCTTTAGTCCAGCGAAATTGTTGGGAGCGCAGTGAATTAATCTCCGCTGGAAGCTCTGCCGGTGAAGTGAAATTAACTAGATATTTGAAATTCCATCCTTTCATCTGCGCGCGATAAGACAGGTCAAGGTCTTCTGTCAATGTATCAGCTTCCCAGTTACCTGCATCGAATATGCATTCTTTGCGCCAGATGCCTGCGGTGCCGTTGAAGTTTATAAAAAATCCTGCGCGGTTGCGGACTGCCTGCTCGATTACAAAATGTCCATCAAGAGCAACTGCCTGCGTTTTGGTCAGTATTGAGTAATCACGGTTGAGGTGCTCCCATCTTGTTTGCACAAGACCAAGCTTTGGGTATTTATAAAAATAAGGAATGGTTCTTAATAAGAATTTTTTTCTGGGAATAAAATCGGCGTCAAAGATTGCAACGAACTCTCCCTTAGCAGTTTTCAATCCTTCTTTTAAAGCACCGGCTTTATAACCACTGCGGTCTTTTCTGTGAAGAAGTTTTATATCATATCCTTCGGCAATCAATGGCTTTATATGTTCTGCAATTATTTCAGTGGTGTCGTCGGTTGAATCATCGAGGATTTGAAATTCAATTTTATCCTTGGGGTATTCCATTCGTATCGCTGCATTGATTAATCTCAAAATAACATACCGCTCGTTGTAGAGAGGGAGCTGGATTGTTATTAAAGGAAATTCTTTAAGATCAAAATCTTCGGGATTCAAGTCTTCAGTCCGTTTGCGGAAAGTTCTGAAATAATGATAAATCATTGAGAAGCCGTGCGTGCTGAAAAAGAAAAGTATGGTAAGAGAGACTATGTAAACAATTAAAATTATGGATTCAATCTTCATTAATTGTGGCTTACCAGTTTGAGGTTAAGTCGTTCAATATATCCTGACATATTTTATTAGTTGCTTCGATAACGCCGGCATCGCGATTTGAAAACCCTGTGTTGTCTGAATTATATTCGCCGAAGTTCGAGAAAGTTTTATTCCAGATGCTTCTTTGTTTTTTAATATTCTGAAAATTCACATCAACTGTAATGGTAATTTTTCTTTTCGTAACAGTTTCATTTCCTGAAATTACCAAAGGGTCATCGGTTATGGTTTTTATTGTTCCGCTTACTAAACCGTCTGCTAAAGTTCTATCGGTCAATTGAAAAGTATTATCAGAAATAACAAGATTTTTCAGAGTTTCGGTAAACCTCTCTTTCACACCCGGTTGTGAAAACCCGCTAACATCCTCGAAAAGAGGAATATTAATGCTCTTTATTCCCTCAGGAGGGTTGTTGCCGCGAAAACCATAAACTCCGCACCCGCTGAAAAGAAACAAAAGCAATACCGGAATTAATAAATTAATCTTCGAAACGTATCTCATATTTTTTTACTTTGCGATAGACGCTTCTTAAAGATTGATTAAGGATTGCAGCAACTTTTTTTACGTCCCAGTTATTATTTCTGAGTAAATATTTCAAATATTCTTTTTCAAATTCATCGATGTTCATATGCATAACCTGTTCTTTGGGGATAATAAAATCATCTTCATTAAATGTGTTCTGAATTTTTGAAATCTCCTGCTTGTTCAGGAAATTTTTTACATCAATAATATCAGATTTTAATTCAATTAATGCACGTATAAAAAATTCCTTATCGTAATTATCTCCGGTTTTATTTACGAGAACCGGAAGAGCGGAATTGTATGTCTCAATATGAAGATGTTTCTTTACATCGTCCAAAGTTAATTTCTTGCCTGCATTTAAAACCAAAATACTTTCAACAAAATTTTTAAGCTCCCGTGCATTACCCGTCCAAACGTAATTCATAAGGAATTCCATTGCATCATCATTGATGCCGTTGAACGTTATGTTGTTATCTCTCGTAAATTGCTGAACGAAATAATAAAAAAGCAGTTTTATATCCTGTTTGCGCTCGCGAAGAGGAGGAATGTGAAGGTTAATCGATTTAAGACGGAAGTATAAATCTTCACGGAAGTTTTTATTCTGAACTTCTGACAGCAAATCTTTATTCGTTGCGGCGATTACACGGACATCGACTTTGATGTTTTTATTTCCACCAACGCGCATGAATTCTCCGTTTTCAAGAACTCGAAGAATCTTTACCTGAGTTTTCAAAGGCATATCACCTATTTCATCTAAAAAAATCGTTCCGCCATCTGCCATTTCAAAAAAACCTTCTCGGCTTTCAATTGCTCCCGTGAACGCTCCTTTCTGATGTCCAAATAATTCGCTTTCGATTATGCCTTCGGGTATTGCACCACAGTTAACTATTATGAGAGGTTTTGTTTTCCGTTTGCTTAAACTGTGAATTAAATTCGCGACAACTTCCTTACCTGTGCCGCTTTCTCCAGTAATTAAAACGCTGATATTTGTCGGCGCAACCTGCTTAATGGTTTCATTTAATTCTTTTATCTGAACCGAATCGCCTAATAACTTATAATTCATATACAAATATAACGTTTACCTTTGCGTTATTAAAGTTAATTAATAATGTTAATTACTTTGAAATTCACGTTTAATTGTGATATTTTTAGTGTTTGCACGATAATTTTAACGGCTACATTTATAAAATTTGAGTAAAACAAAAGCGAAAACCACTTCTCATATCCAAACGGATAAAACTATTCCTTTAGACAAAAACGAGTTACTGAATAAATATTTCTGGCTGGTCATTCCCATGTTTGCTGCCATTTATTTTATAATGAGCAAGTATTCAGTCGGATTTTATCAGGATGATGAGATTGCGCAGTATCTGAATATGGTGCAGTTCTGGAATGACCCGGGAGTGATTTTGGGGAACAATCCGAAACCGGGATATAAAATTTTTCTTGTTCTGCCTGCACTGATAAGTTATGATGCAGTGCTATTGGTCAATGCGTTAATTGCATCGGTAACGGTTTATATGACTTATCTTCTGATAAAAGCTTACGATATTAATTATGCTTTTTTCGGAGCAATACTTTTAGGATTGCAGCCGTTATTTTTTGATTTATCATTCAGATCGTATTCTGAAATTTTTACTGCGTTGTGTCTTGTATCTGTGCTGATGCTTTATCTGAGAAAGAATTTTGTGTTGAGCGCATTACTGATGGGATATGTATTTACAATCAGACAAGAACTTGCGTTATTAATCATTGTATTTTTTATTCTGTTCATTAAAGATAAAAAATTTATTGCTGCTATTTGCTTGGCGGTATTTCCGGTTTTATACAACCTATTAGGGTTTATAAAGACAGGTGATATATTGTTTGTGCTGACCGAGATGCAGAAAGTAGCAGGGTTGAATTACAAGTCGCAAGGATTGATGCATTACTTTGCTGTTTATATTTACATTGTCGGTCCTGTGAGCTTGACGTTATTTCTTTTGGGGTTTTTTGGATTTTTTCAGAATAAAAATAATTATTCGGCATACATAAAAAAATATTTGCTGCTGTATATTACATTCATCTCTATATTTGTTGTGCAGATGCTGACGATGATAAATGATGGACCAAACCCGGGGAACTGGCGTTATTTATTACATATTTCGCCTATTTGTGCGGTTTTTGCAACGCTTGGATTGAACAATCTTGTAATTGAAAATTTCAAAAAAATAGGAATAATCATTGCCGGAATTTTTGCTTTTATTGTGCTGATGTTCTTGTCTAAAGCAACGGATGGGTTTGTGCTGACTGATGAAAGCAGTTATTCAAATTTGTTGATAACTGTTGCTTTGATTGCATTAGCGTTCATGTTTTCAAATAAGTCAAAAGTAAAGTATCTGAATAATTTGTCATTGAGTTACCTTGTGTTGGCATTAATTTCTTTGCTGTTAATTTTTCAACCTAAAAAATTATCCGCTGAAAATGTTTCGGTCAAAGAAGTTTCTGAATTTATTAACACGCTGCCTGATGCAAAGTCAAAAAAGATTTTATCTAATCATTCAATTCTTCAATTTTATTCATCACAGTTAAAGTTTAATCCGAACAGTTTCAGTTCGATTAACAAAAAGAGCTTGGATGAACTGCCAAGCGGTTCCATAATCGTTTGGGAAAATCATTACGGATACAGACCTGAGTGGGGAAGTGACGTCAACATCGAAACATTCCAGAATAATCCTGATTATGTTTTGTTAAAACAATTTCCTGCTGCGGATAGAAGATTTATAGCATATGTCTTTGAAAAAAAATAAAAGGTGCATAATATACGGCGGCGGCGGATTTATCGGCTCACATCTTGCAGATGCGCTTATCGAGAAAGGGCATAGTGTTACTATTTTTGACAAGCTGAATTTTTCGAGAAATAATATTTCTCATTTAGGGAAAAAAGTTAAAATAATCGAAGGTGATTTTAATAACGAGATTGACATAAAAAATTCTTTAAAAAACATTGATTATGTTTTTCATCTTGTGAGCTCTACTTTACCCGCGAGTTCAAACACAAACCCGATTTATGATGCAGAGACTAACCTTGTTTCTTCCTTGCGCTTGCTTGAAGAGTGCGTTGCAAACAAAATTGAAAAAGTAATCTTTGTTTCTTCGGGAGGAACAGTTTACGGCGACCCGCAATATTTGCCTGTGAACGAAAATCATCCGCGTCATCCGATTGTTTCATATGCGATAATAAAAAATACGATTGAAGATTATTTGTTTATGTTCAACAAGCTTTACGGACTTGATTATACTGTCTTTCGTCTTGCAAACCCTTATGGAGAAAGGCAAAACCCGCTTGTTGCTCAGGGAGCTATTGCAGTTTTTTTGCATAAGATAATTCATAATCAGCAAATAGAAATCTGGGGAGACGGAAGCGTTATTCGTGATTATATTTACATTAAGGATGCTGTTGAGGCGATAGCAAAAGGAATCGATATTGATAATAAGCTTAAAATTTTTAATGTTGGTTCAGGCAAAGGGTACAGTCTGAAGCAATTACTGAACTTCATGAAAAAGATTTCAGGGAAAAAAATTAAAGTAAAATATGAAGAGGGAAGAGTCATTGATGTGCCGGTGAATATTCTCGATATCTCACTCATCAAAAAAGCTTATAACTGGAAACCTCAGACTTCAATTGAGACAGGAATAAAAAATACTTATAATTTTTTTGTGAATAATAGTTAATGTTTATTTGATGCAAAGCTCTCCAATCTTAGATACTTCAAAAATCTCCATTACTGCATTTTTCCCTGCGTATTATGATGAAGGAAATATCGGTAAAGTCGTTTCTAAAGCCGTTGAGGTTCTTGAATCATTGAAACTGAAAGACTATGAAGTGATTATCATCGAAGACGGAAGTCCTGACAAAACCGGGGAAGTTGCAGATGAGCTTGCTGTAAAATATGAGAAGGTCAAAGTAATCCATCATAAGAAAAATATGGGTTACGGCGCAACTCTAAAGGATGGTTTTTTAAATGCAAAAATGGATTATGTTTTTTATTCGGATGGTGACAATCAGTTTGACTTGGATGAGTTGAAAAAATTTGTTGCATTGATTCCGTTCACGGATATTATTGTGGGTTACAGAAAACACAAACAATACTCTCTCTACAGGAAATTTACATCGTTGTGTTATAATTATTTATTGAGATTGTTGTTTGATATTCATTACTGGGATATAGATTGCGCTTTTAAGCTTTTCAAAGCTGACCTTTTCAAAAAAATAAACATTGATTCGATCGATGCTTTTATTGATGCGGAGATTATGCTGAAAGCGAATTTGCTGGATTACCGTGTTACTGAAATGGGGGTTGAACATTTGCCTCGCCTTGATGGTATATCAACAGGAGCAAGACCTTCTGTTATAATTAGAACTATTAAAGAAGTGATGGAATTTAGGAAAGTGTATAAGAAAGAATTAGAGAAGAAGAAAATGTCTAAGTCTTAAAATTATTTTGTCACCCTGAACTTGTTTCTGAGTCAATGTAATGTATTTCTTTGATATTTTAGTTTGGATTCCAGCCTTCGCTGGAATGACAAATTAGTTTTTACTTGCCATAACGAAGTATTGACCACCCATCGGAATAAACCTCAAATAATTTTCCATAAATCTCAAGGACTTTAAAAAAGCAGGGAAGAAGAGTGTGTAATTCATTTTATCGAGCTTTAAGCCTGCATAAGAAATTAACTCCTTTGTTTCTTGCGGCTTTAACAAAATCGCATCTGCATCCCATACGCAGTCTTTTACGATTTTCAAAGTAACAGGGTTATAAGGATTGTGTTCAAATATGAACAACTTACCTTTGCTTTTTAAGAGCTTTGAAATATTTGTTATTGCTCCATGGCGCAAGGAAGGTTCGATGTGATGAAATACACAGGAGACAAAAATTAAATCAAATTTACCAGCGTTTTGATTTACAAACTCATCGCTTATTAAGTTAAACTTCACATCAGGGTTTTCTTTTTTTGCTATTTCCAGACTTTTTTCAGAAATATCACAAGCTTCGACATTTGCGTTAGGAAAATACTGCTTAAAAAATTTGACATTGCGACCTATACCGCAGCCGTATTCCAGAATATTTTTTGAAGGAGAGCTTAATAATTCTTCGACGAGCTTGATTTTGTATTCTGCAAAATAAGAATTTTCTTCACCGAAAAATTTTAAATCATCTTCGAGAGTTTTTTCATAAACATCAGCATATTGGTCAAAGTCAACTTTATCTGCTTTTTTTGCTTTCTCTATGGACATATCAAGCTGTTTTATATTTTATGTAGTCTGCAATTTTTACCGCACGTAAATTTTCTTTTATATCGTGAACCCGCAGGATATTTGCGCCGTTCATAATACCGATTGTATTTGCGGTAATAGTTCCTTCAAGACGTTCGTTCATTTCAACAGGAAAAATTTTATTCATAAAACTTTTTCTTGAAACACCAAGCAAAATGGGATGACCAAGTTTCTGAAAATAATTCAGATTTTTTAATAAGACCGTGTTATGTTCGAGTGACTTGCCGAAACCAATGCCGACATCGGTAATAATCTGCTTTACACCGGCATTCTTTGCAATGTTAATTGAATCATTTAAATAATCATAAACTTCTTTAATAACATTTTCATATTCGGGATTCTTCTGCATGTCTTTAGGCGTTCCTTTGATGTGCATCAAAATGCATGAAGCATTGTGTTTCGCAGTAATATCTGTCATTTTGTTATCAAACTTAAATCCGCTAATGTCATTTACAATCTCTGCACCGTTTTTTAAAGCTTCTTCTGCAACTTGGGATTTATATGTATCAATTGAAATGGGAATTCTAATTTTTTTTGAAAGCTCCGAAATTGCAGGAATGACACGATTTAATTCTTCATTAAGTGAAACCGTTTCAGCACCGGGACGGGTTGACTCACCGCCAATATCAATGAAATCCGCTCCATCTTTTTCCATTTGTATCGCGTCGGCAACAGCTTTTTCAGTTAAAGCGGTTTCGGAATAATATTTGCCGCCATCGGAAAATGAATCGGGAGTAATGTTGATCACGCCCATTAAAAAAGTCCGTTCGGAAAAATTATAAATAAAATTTCGGAATTTGTATATCAAGGTTTTAGATTAACTTACTTCAGCGCCGTCATCGATTTCATTATCAACGGTCACAATACGAAGCTTGCCGTCTTTCTTTGCTGCGAGAAGCATTCCCTCAGAATCGATTCCCATTAATTTCGACGGCTTCAAATTATCTACGATAACTATTGACTTACCGATAAGCTCTTCGGGGGTATAATGTTCTGAAATGCCTGAGACAATCTGCTTGGTTTTATCACCTGTTCTTACTTTCAGCTTAAGAAGTTTTTTGCTTTTAGGAACTTTCTCTGCTTCAATTATCTTGGCAATTTTTAATTCGGTTTTTTTGAAGTCATTTATATCGATGAGATTATCTTTTTGGTTAATAACGGGTTCTTTGTTTTCTTCTTGCACAGGTTTTTCAAGTTTAGGAAAAAGGATTTCATTCTCGCCGAGAGAATTTCCTGATATTAAATTTATTTCTCCGATTCTTTCCCAGCTGAAATATTTTTTATCTGTATTTAAAATATTAATAATTCTATCTGAAGTAAAAGGAAGTACGGTTGAAATCGCAATTGCAAGACTGTAGCTTATTTGCAGACAGTTATTTATTATGTGACCGCATTTGTCTTTATCTTCTCTGATAACTTTCCAGGGTTCGCTGTCGTTGAAATATTTATTTGCAAGGCGAGCCATGTTCATTGTTTCGGCTAATGCATCTTTGAAGCGATATTTTTCATAATGAGAAGAAATTAATTCAGCTTGTTTTTTAACTTCATTAAGAATCTCATCGTTTCCGTTTTCAATTCTGGCAGGAATTTTGTTATCGAATTTTGATTTTGCAAAAACAGACACACGGTTTATATAGTTGCCAAGAATATCGGAAAGCTCGGAATTGTTTTTGTTGTAAACATCATCCCAACTGAACTCAGAGTCTTTGTTTTCGGGCATGTTAGAAGCCATTGCATAGCGTATAACATCAGGATTAAATTCTTTAACGACATCTTTAACAAGCACACCGATGCCTTTGCTTTTTGAAAATTTTGCTCCGCTGATATTCAGATATTCATTTGCCGGAATGTTATCAGGCAGAACAAAATCACCGTGAGCCATCAACATAGACGGGAAAATGATTGCGTGAAAAATAACGTTGTCCTTGCCGAGAAAATGAATGAGCTTTGTATTTTTATCTAACCAATAGTCTTTCCATTTATCAGGTTCGTTTCTTTGTATGAACAAATCTTTAGTTGCAGAAATATATCCGACGGGAGCTTCAATCCATACATAAATTACTTTATTCTCATATCCCTGAACGGGAACAGGTATGCCCCATTTTAAGTCTCGTGTAACGGAACGGTCAACGAGTCCTGTTTTGAATAAACCTTTTGCGTAATTTACGACATTCGGCTTCCAGTCTTTTTTAGTATCAAGCCATTTTTGTAAATCATTTTGAAATTTTGTAAGCGGAAAATAAAAATTAGAAGTTTCCTTAACAATCGGAACATCACCTGAAATTTTTGAAACCGGATTTATCAATTGAAGCGGGTCTAAGCTGTTGCCGCAATTTTCGCATTGGTCGCCACGTGCGGCTTCGTATCCGCATATGGGGCAAGTTCCTTCAACAAACCTGTCGGCTAAGAATGTATCGAGCTTAATAGAGTAAAGTTGTTTTTCGGTCTTAGTATATAAAATGTTTTTGTCATAAAGATTCAGGAAAAAATCACGGGCGGTTTGTTTATGAATATCAAGCGAAGTTCTGGAATAAACATCGAACGAGATTCCAAAATCTTCGTAAGCTTTTTTATTTGCGGTATGGTATTTGTCGATAACTTCCTGAGGAGTGATATTTTCTTTTATCGCAGCCATTTCGATTGCGGTGCCGTATTCATCCGAGCCGCAGACATAAATAATATCATCACCTCTTAAACGGCGGTAACGCGCATAAATATCACCTGGTAAAATTGAACCGGCAATATGACCTAAATGTGTATCTCCATTGGCATAAGTAAGCGCTGAGGTTACAATATATTTTTGAGATTTTGGTTGTTCTTTTGATAATTCTTTGGACATATACAAAGATACCGAATTTGGATGAGTATATAAATGAATGGTTATTTCTCTTCGAGGCGATGACAGATTATTCTGAAGTCACAATACTTGCATCTTTTCATATCAGTTGCTTGTGTAAACGGTATTGATTTATCGAAAATGTTATTAAGAATAGTCGTAATATTTTCAGATGCATTTTTATAATCTTCATCTGAAAATTCCTCGCGTGAAATCACTGCTTCATTTGCAAAATATCTCATTGAATAAAATCCTGTTCTTAATGATTTTCCTTCGAGCAGTTTTTTTAACTCGTCGTCATTTTTTAGCAAATAGCTGTAAAACATCAATTGAAACTCAGTGGAATAATCAGGATTGGAATAAATTTCATCAGGTGTTTTTGAAATTTTTACTTCCCCTGTTTTATAATCGATTATTCGGACAATCTTATCGGTATAATCAATACGGTCGATTGCTCCTTTTAAGCTAATGGGTTTATCATAACCGGGAATTTTTACCGCTTGAATAATTTTTTTCTCAAGAGCATAGATTCTAAACGGAGCATGAGCAATGTCCATGTTGAGAATTTTATCGATGTAAAACTTTAGAGTTCTCTTTATAAGAATGAATCTTCCTTTGTGTTCAATGTTTTTAAATTTTTGAGTTAAAATTTTATTTATGAGATCATCGATCTTAGCTTTTAAAGAATTAATATAATCTTCCGTTACTTCAATGTTTTGTTCTTGTGCTTTGCTATATAGTTCCTGCATAGCATTGTGAAGCAAAGTTCCGAATAATCCTGCATCGACATCAAGCGCAAGTGTCTCGGGTTCTTCAAGCTCAATAATGCTTTTAAAATAAAATTGAAGAGGACAGTTTATATATTTATTTAAAGAAGTTGCTGAGAAATATTTTTTGTCTTCGTTGGTGTCAGGGTAATCAAAATCATATTTTTGCATGCCGGTTAAAATCGAGTCGGATTTTTCAACAGTAATTTCACCAGGCTCTACATATTTATCTTCAAAAATTGCGGATTCATTTTTAATGGTTATGTTTGAATTTCTTGAAAGCTCATATTCAATCTGATAAATATATCTGCTCTTTTCTTTGCTTTCGGATGATAAATCAGAATTATAAAGCAGGTTAATGTTTTTACTTTTTTGCATAAGCCGGTAAAAAAGATACGCGTAATTTTTCTCCATATCTTCAGGCAGAGTCATTCCGAATGCTTTGCGTAGATTATATGGGATTATGCTTTGATGTGATGGCATAGGTGGAAACTTGCCTTCATTTGCAGAAAGAATAATTACGTTTTCAAAATCTATAAGGCGGCTTTCAAATAATCCCATGATTTGCAGACCTTTCAGCGGTTCGCCTGTGAAAGGAACGGTTTCGTTATAAATAAGCTCGGTGATTAAATTTGCAAAAGCAGTATAATCCATTTCATATTGGTTCTTTTTCAAAATATCACCAAGGTTATTCAAACATAAAATTGTTTTATATAAAAATTCTATTTCAATAGAATTAATTTCATATTTTTTTAAATTGTTAATTATTTCCGTAAAAATGTTTTTTATTAAATTAACAATATCCGAAACAGATTTAATTTCTGCAAACAATAATTCAAAAATACTGAGGTCGACTTTAGATTTTGTAAAAAAAGATTTTACTTCATTATATGAAATATAGAATAGTTTATTTTTCGTAATATTAAATTTTATATTATATATTACTTCCGTATTTAAAAATTTAAAATAAGGTTGAAGAATGATTTTTTGAAAATCTTCGGTGTTAAAATGAATTATGCTATCGAAATATTTTTTATTTTTATGAAGAGATATAATATCGTTTATGAAACTTTTAACCGGGGTTAGATAAAGTGGATAGCTCATTGAGACGTTAAACTCTTTGCATGATTCAGGAAGGGAATTAAGAACTGGCATGAGCAAATTTTCATCAGAAAGAATTAAAACAGTTGAACCCGCATCATATTTTTTTTCATTGATAAGCTGAGATGCAAGTTTTGACTGTCCGGAATCAGACGCAACCGAGTAAACAGAAATATTTTTTGTGCCGGTTTCAAAGTTGTTGTCAATCCATTTTAAATTTTTACTGTTAAGTCTGAGTATATTAACATCTTTTTGTATGAACCCCCCTGCCTCGTGATTTTTAATGTTATCATTAGAATAGTAATATGAATCAGCATCAAAATAAAATTCGGCAATGTTTTTTTCTTTATAGTACCTAAATATCGCGAGTTCGGATTTAGTTAGATAATTAAATCCTGCAAAAATGATTTTTTCAAATTTATTTTCTAAGCCTGATTCTGAAATTTTATCAACAAAATTTCTATAAATCATTCCTTCATAACCAATATTTTTCGCTGTTAAACGGGCTTTGTATGAGTTATATAAATCATCAATTTTATTCCAGAATTCTTTGAAAAAATCATTTTTGGAATTAGAAAGATAATTGTCATAGTTTTTAAAAAATTCTTTCAGCGCTTCCTCATCTTCAAGCGGGTGAGTAAATTTGAAGTCAATTTCTTTGTAATTTTTAATTAATCCGAATAATCTTTCCGTATGAGTCAGAGCTTTATCGATATTATTGAAATCATTAATGAGCAGGTTTCCGAATGAATAAAATTTTTCAAAGACAAAATCTTTGCTGTAAATCTCTTTATATTGTTCAAACAATTCATATACAAGCACTAGATTATCGGCAAGAATTAAATCGGAATGAGATTCAATAAAATCCTGTATACTTAGAATATTGGGTGGAAAAAAATTCTTTTGAAGTATACCGGATAAATATTTTTTTAAATATAAACCTGCGCGTTTAGTAGGAAATACCACGCACAATTTATCGAAATCAGTTTTTTCGCTTACTATTTCGTTTGCTAATTTATATAAAAACTTATCCTGCATTGAATATTTTATCAGTAACTTTTGAGCTGTTTTAATCTAGTGTATAAAACAAATTTTTTGATATTTTTGAAATTCATTCCTGTCAAAGCATTTTCATAAGCTTCCATTTGTTTTTTATGTTCAGATAGTATGGTCGTAGTCGATTTAAACTCTATAAGTTTTATCTCATTATTTTTAACAATCATTTTATCAGGTCTTATTATCTCGACGTTTGTTAAGACAATTTCTTTTTCATTGTAAATCAAAGATTCTTCTTCAGTGAACCACGAATTAACTTCCTTGATTTGTAATAGCTCAGTTATATCATTTTTAATCATATCAATTTGTTCTGTACTGATTAATCCCTCATAATGAATTTTATTAATTGACGGTTCCAAATCTTCAATAAAATACATATTAGAAAATATTTTGTGAATAATATTACCTTCGATTAAACTTGTCTGAATATTTTCGTTCAGGAGCTTATCAGTGTCAATAGAATTTTTAATAATAATTTCTTTTCGCCAGTCTATATTTTTATAATTATTTATTTGCACTGAAGCTGATACATCTGACCGAATTGTGTCAAAATATTTATTTTCGCCAAGTTCAAATTTATTGTTCGGTTGATTCCAGTGTGCAAGAAATGGGAACGAACTTGCGGAAATTGTTTTATGTAAAAGTGAATGAATACTTATCCTCTTTTCATCTTCCGTATCCTTTGGTTTGTTTGTTGATTCAGACGGTAATTTCGTCAAAACAAATAATTTTTCTTTTGCGCGTGTGAAAGCAACATATAATTTATTGAGCTTATCAAGCATAATTCTATTAGACTCAATGGAATATTCTTCAGCAAAGGGCGTATTTGATAAGTCTTTGACTGCTTTTATAAGAACATTTAACTTAATGTCATCAGAATTAAACGTTGTCCATAAGGTGTCCTTAGTCCCTTCAGGGTTTAGCGGGTAATCACATAAAGGAATTATCACAATTTCTTTTTCGAGACCTTTTGCTT